>JAFUBJ010000113.1 GCA_017460265.1 Atopobiaceae bacterium
CACGTACCAATAGGGGCTCGTCGCACGCGTGGCTTCCAGGTCGGCACCTGCCGCAATCATGGGCGTGGAGTTGATGGTCAGGTTCTCGTAGTGATAGGGAGACACGCCCACCATCTCGTCAGGCTTGATGAGCGAGACCACCTCGTCGATGGACTCCTGGGTCATGCCGCCCTGCGTGCTGTCTGCTGGCACAAGGATCATGTTGGCACCATAGCGGCGCATCTGCATACCCATCTGACGTGGCATGTCGTAGTAGATGGTGACGAGGCCAGACAACACGGTCGCCCCAACGACCACGGCCAAGAGCGCCACCAGCATGCGCGACTTACGCCGCGCGAGCGACGCCGTAATCATGCGCAGATACATTGCCTGTCTGGTCATCGGGCCACCTCCTCTCGGATGCAGAAGCTCTTATCGGTCATGGAGCACCTCCACCGGATCGAGGCGCAGGGCCGTGCGGATGGCAGATATGGACCCCAGCATGGTGACCACAATAACGAGGACGATGACTAGGGGAATCACCATCGGCTTGAGCGCAATGGACGAGCTGAACACCGACTGGCCGATGATCTGCGCAAAGCCCAACCCGGCTCCAAAGCCCACGAAGCCTCCCAGGATGGCCACCACCACGATCTCGCAGAGCACCAGCCCCGAGATGGCGACGTCCGTCGCGCCAATGGCCTTCAGAAGGCCGATCTCCTGGCCGCGCTCCATGACGGATGCGGTCACGAGGTTGGAGATGCCGAGTGCTGAACCCAGCAGCGCAAGGATGGTGATCAACACCATCAGGAGCTCCGTCTTTTCGAGGATGGCACCCTCGGAGTCCGCCACCTGGCGCACCGGGGAGGCCACCGAGTCGGTGATGACCTCCTGGAGCTGGTAGCAGATGGAGCTTGCGTATGCCGTGCAGTACCAGGTCTCGTACTGCGCGACCGTCAGCTTTGAGGGATCCTTTGCCGCCTGGCGGCTGATCTCGTTGTCGGGCGTGGTCAGGGCAGAGACCTCGATGCTCGTCAGCTTGCCGTCGGTTCCCGTCAGGCTCTGGATGAGGTCGAGTGGGGCGTAGAGCTGATCGTCCTCGTCTCCGCCCGCATCAAAGATGCCGGCAACCTCATAGGAGCCAGACGCCTCGCTCCCCTTGATGGAAAGCGCGTCGCCGGCAACCACCCCGAGCTTCTCTGCAAGGCCCTTCCCGACCATGACCTTCTGGTCGTCTCCGGTCATGGACTCGTCGAGCCAGCGGCCATCGGTGACCTCCCACCAGCTGCGCAGGCTGGTGATGCCGGTGTCGAGCTGCTCTCCGGTCGGAAGGTCAAGGTGATGGTTGAACCACGATCCCACCACCGTGGCTTGCGCGCCATTGACCTCGGCGTCAACCTTCACGAGCGGCGCAAAGTCAACAATGTTGAAGGCCCAGAAGATGGTCTTGATGTTGCCCAGCTCGTCCTCGCGCAGATACGCCGCAGAGAGGTTGGAGTCGCCCTCGACCTCGTACAGGCTGCTGAGCACCGATGACTCCTTGGGCACGACCGTGATGTTTGCTCCATAGGTCTTGAGCTCTTGGTTGACCTTGTCGGACACGTCAAACATGACGGCCAGCATGGCCGTTGCCAGCGATGCGCCCAAAGCGATCGTGAAGGCGATCATGAGCATCTTGCCGGTCTGACGGGTGAGCATCCCGCGTATCATCCTGAAGAACACCTAGTCTCGCCTCCTTCTACCTGGTAAAGATGACTTCGTTTTCGAGCAGGGTCTCAAACGGCACGATGATGTAGCCGTCCTTGATGGAGTAGTCGATGACGATGGGGTTGCAGCCGCCCTTGAAGCCGATGGTGCGGATGTTCATCACCACGTCGCAGAGCTTGCAGACCACCTGGCCATCACGCTCGTAATAGCCCGTCTCGCCGCAGATGTCGCAGGCGTCAAGGCCAATGCCGTAGCTCGATCCTTCACCCTTCTTGATGATGATGAAGCGGATGCCCACGCCGTCGGGCGACTCGTAGGTAAAGCGGTGCAGGTGACCGTCTTCCACCTGCTCGAGCGGAATGTAGCAGCCATCATCGCGGAGCTCGAACTCCTCGGAGGGAGAGAGCTCGACCTCCTTTGAGTCGTAGGCCTTCACTACCGTCACGTTGATGAGCGATGCCAGCAGGCAGACGATGGCGACCGTGGCCCAGCGCCTGCGGTTGCGCCACTTGGCGCGAATCTTTCGATGCTGGGCAGGGTTGTCATACGGCTCCTGAACGTGCATCGAGCGCACCAGCAAAATGGCAACGCACACAAGGGCGATGGCGCCCATGATGATGCCGAACAGAAGGCCGTTGTTAGAGGCGAAGACGGCAATCTGGAAGACGGTGTGATTGTTGGGAATGATGCGCCGCGTGAGCATGGCGCGCAGGGCAAGCCCTATCAGCACCAGACCGGCAAACACGCTTCCCGTGACCGCAGCCGCCACCACATGTTGGTCGTCAAGGGCGTTCAGCACCTTGAAGACGGCCAGCGCCAGCACAAACATCAGCACGAGGCCAAGGATCCAGCCCACGATGCGGAAGAAGTAGTCGCTAGAGACCACGCTCTTAACCGAAAGCAGGATGACCTGGGGGTAGGTAAGGGGCTCGGTGGCGTTGTATCCCGTGCAGCCAATCAACATGAAAGCGATGCCTAACTGCTGCAGGAGGTCGGCACGGGAGTCGGACAGCTTGGCATGCGCAAAGGGTGCCATCATAAGCAAGAAGAGCAGAAGCCCCAGGAGATAGACGCCGACAAACCTCAAGTTCCAAAGGCCTGAATCGATGTAGGGCGTCGTCTTCTTGAGAATAGCGATGATCACGGCAACAAGCCAGCCGAATCCACAGCCGATGCTCACGACTCTTCTCCCCCGCTTATCGAAAAAGCGCCAAGCATAGGCAAAGAGAAAGCCCGTCAGCACCGCGGTGAGGACAAGGTCCTCCGTCACTGAATAGATGTATTTCAGCACGTCAAGCGCTCCTTCCGCGAACGCCGTACGTAAAAGTTACCCTTATTGAACAGTGAATCAGTTTACCACGGTTGACTTATTGTGCAAGGCAGCCAAGGACGCCTACAGAAAGGCGCTACGACACGACCGCGCAAACGCAGCAAGGCCGTCTGTGACAATGCCCAAAAAGAAAAAAACCGGGCCACCCGACTGGGTGACCCGGAAAGGGAGAGCGTAAGACTCTGCCTGTGTTGGCGTTATGCCTCCACCGGCACGTAGTCCCAAGAGCCAGAGACGACGATGTTGCCGTCCTTGAAGGCCTCCTCGAGGGTTCCGCCAGGGCCCGTCTCGCCGAGGTGGATGAGGTAGGTCTCCTCTGCGGGCGAGTGGATGGTGAACTCGACGTTATAGGTGCCAGCGCCGTCGGGCATGGCGATGTTGGCGCCGTAGTGCGGGCCGTCGGAGGCGGCCATGTGCATGAAGGTGCCCTCGGCCTCAACAGAGCCGTCAGCCTTGGTGACCTTGTAGTCGATGGTCAGGTAAGGCACCCAGTCGCCCACGCCGTAGCCAAGGTCGTTCTCCAGAGCGGAGATGTCAGCCTCCAGGTGGATGTCAAAGTCCTCGTAGTTCTCGGCACCAGGAGCCATCGGCACGGCCTGGAAGTAGACTGCGGAGACGTTCATGAAGCCAGCCTGGACGTCCTGGATGGACTCGATGGGGATCTCGGCAAAGCCGGCGTCCTCACCAGGTGCGGCAGCCTCGCTCGTGGCCTCCTGCTCCTGAGTGGCCTCGGCCTCGGCGGTATCTGCGGTGTTGCTGTTGCCGCAGGCCACCAGGCCCATGCTCGCGACGAGCGCGCCAGTTGCCAGAGCGGCGCCCACGAGCTCCTTCAGACTCTTCTTCTCCATGTACAGTTCCTTTCTCGCAGTTTTCACTGTGGACCTCGGCGGAGGGAGAATGCCGCCGTTGTTCCCAATATGGTTGGCCAGACTAGGCGTTGGCCTTGGCCTCCTCTACCTGGCGACGAGCCTTGCGTACCTGATAGAGGTAGATGAACACCGTCACCGCAAGCAGCAAGAGCTGCGGGATGAGGGTCTGCGCGATGGGATAGATTCCCAACACGTCAAGGACGTCGTTATAGGGAATGAGGTTGGTGAGCATGGGCGTGCTGGTGAACACGTTGCCCTCGATGAGCTCCTTGATGCCGCTACCCAAGAACGAGATGGACATGCAGAACATGAAGATCGAGGTGAAGCGGAAGAACGGCTTGAGCGGCAGGCGCACCGAGAAGTAGCGGACGGCAATGTAGACGGCCACCAACACGGCAAAGCCCGCTGCCACACCCAGCCACACCATGTTCATGTTGTCGCCCGAAAGCAGCGGCTGGTAGAACAGGATGACCTCGGCGCCCTCACGGAAGACCGAGAGCCACGCGGTGAAGGCCAGCGCAAAGCCGCTGCCCGTCTCGACCGAGCTGCCAACCTGATCCTGGATATAAGAGTTCCACGCCTCGGTCTCGGACTTGGAGAGCATCCAGTTGGATACGTAGTACAGCACGCACACGGCAATGAGCGCGGTGACGCCCTCGATGATCTCCTGCGGAGCGGTATTGGACAGCTTGAGCAGGTTGAGCAGCCACGCGCAGATGAAGGAGCACACGATACCCAGGATGGCACCGATGTAGACCGACTTGAGCGACTTCTGGTTGCCTGACTTCACCAGGTAGGCGATGATGGCGCCCACGACCAAGATGGCCTCGAGACCCTCGCGCACCAGAATGGAGAAGCACGCGAAGAAGGTCGCGATGGCGCCTGCGTTACCGGAGCCCTCGGAGTCACCAGAGGTGCCGTCCAGGATGTTGGCGTCCTCATGCAGCAGCGTCGACAGGCGATCCATCTCGGAGCAGTACTCGTCGTAGCGATCGGCGGCGTTGTCGCTCTTGGCAATGGAGCGCGGTGAGGCAAAGGCCAGCTCGACCTCGGACACGCGGGCACCAGAGATGTAGCCCATCACGGTGCGCTCGAAGCCCGTCGTCTCGTACCAACCGTAATAGGCGTTATTGGCGGCCTCGTACGCCTCGCGGTAATCCCCCGCGGCGTAGGCCTCCTTGCCATGCTCGAGCAGCTTGTCCATCTCGTCCACAACGTGGTTCCACGTGATGGACTCACCCTCGTGATCGACCTTGTATTCCTTCCAGGAGTTGTAGTAGTCGGCGGCAAAGGCAGGCGTGGGCACGGCAAACAGGCCGGCCAAAAGCACTGCCACCACCAAGGCAAGGCATGCAAGGGGCATGCGACGGTATGAATTGCGGAAACTCATGAGGAGTACCGCCTCCTCTGTAAGACTTCGGCCTTAAGGTTAGGCTTAGGTAACTTTGCAAAGTCAGTCTAGCGCAACTTATTGGAGATGTACACGAAAAGTTAGGCTTGTGTAACATTATCTATACCGCCTTCCGGGGTAGCGAAAGCGAGAGCAAGGATTTTACCTGCAAGAACGAGGTTATGGTCATGACAGACGGGCTGGCTAATTGTCACAAAGAGAGGTGGCGTCACCTGCGTGGCGCACTTGTTGCCTGCTTGCTTGCCGCCTCGCTCCTTGTGCTGGGCGCGCCCCTGCGGCACGAGATCTCCTTGTCAGTGGGACGACGCAGGTCCTTTGGCTATGGTTCGGACGTTGTCTGGGGAACGGTCAGGGAAAGCGTGGCTCAGTCGCTTGAGGGCCGCGATGACGAGCATGACAAGGAGCTCGTCTCTGAGCATGACCTCTTCATGTTGGTTCAGGCGGCGCTCTTTCACATCTCCCGCGACCCGGCCCTCGGCAAGGCGCAGGCGACGAGGCTTCCCGTCCGGTATTCCTACCTTGACGGGTATGACCAGGACGTTCTCTGCACCAAGCTGGCGCTTGCCGAAGATCTGCCCGCACTTGGAGTGCCCGACTTGTCGAGCGAGGTCAATCCCCTTGGTTTTGGTGCAGACGCGGCCTTTGCAAGCTGGGGCGTCTCCCCCGTCCTCCTTGGTTGGCCCGTCTCCCCCAACCTGCGCACCCTGGCCCAGCAGGTCATTGCCGATGACGTGCTTCTCTCCGTCCATACCGCGGGCCAGGTGGTCACCCCCGACGTGCATACCTGGGACTTTCGCTACGCACTCGGATGCATTCGAGAGGACCCCTCCACACGCGCAACCGAGATCGCCCGCGTGAAAGAGCGCGTGCGCGAGCTTTCGAGCGCTGCGGCGCAGGCGGCAGGCGATGACGACCGCGCCTACGTTCGGACGGCATTTCGGCTGATTGCAGATGCCACGTCGTACGCGCAGGACAATGGGACGTCTATCCACTTCAACGACGTGTACGGAGCGCTCGTGGAAGGCTCGTCCCAATGCTACGGAATCTCGGGTGCCCTCAAGCTGCTGCTGGACGAGCGCGACATCCCCAACTACCTCTGCAACGGGACGAAGCCCAGTGGCCGGCACACATGGAACGTCGTCTGGCTCGACAGCTGTTGGTACGTCTGCGATGCGACGCTCGTCGTTGACGCCGCACCCGACGAGGGAGAGCGCCGGGAGGACGCGGTGACCTACGCCTGTCTCACGCCCCAGCGCAACTTCTATATCGAGCACCACTACGTGCCAGACGACGACGCGCGCCTGCTACAGCTTGTCTACGAGGGCGTGGTTTCAGAAATCCAGAACAGATAGGCAAAGGCCTGTTGGCCAGTCTCAGAGCCTCTCGAAGGAGCTGCCCTCGGTCATGTGCAGGACGCCCTCCACATCGATCAGCAGCCCGTCTATTCCCCGCTCCCCAAGGAAGGCGAGCGCCGCATCAAGCCCCAGCATGAAGAGCGGCTTGGTAAAGCCGTCGCCATCGAGCGATCGCTGCGTGTACAGCGAGGCTGAGACTATGTCTGACTCTGCGGGATATCCCGTGCGCGGGTCGAGGATGTGCCAGTATCGCTTGCCGTCCAGCTCGAACTGCCGCTCGTAGAGGCCGCTCGTGACCACCGAACCGCCCTCGGTCTTCACAACGGCAACGCTCTTCTCGCCAGACTCGTCATTTGGGTCCCGAACGCCCACGCCCCACGGCGACCCATCTGGCTTGGCTCCCATCACGGCAACGTTGCCGCCCAGGTTGACATAGGCGCTTTGCACGCCGGCTTCGACGAGCAGGTCCACGACGACGTCGGTGACGTAGCCTTTGGCAATGCCGCCCAGGTCAAGCCGGGCATCGGGGTCGCCGAGCGTAACAGTGCAGCTAGTTGTGTCGACCTCCACCTTTTCCCAGCCCACGTGGGGAAGCGCCGCCGCAATGGCATCTGCGCTGGGAACCACCGCATTGTGAAAGTCCCAGAGTTCGCTCACCGCTCCGATGGTTATGTCAAAGAGGCCGCCAGATTGCTGGCAGTAGCCCAATGCCTGCTGGACGAGGTCCGCCGTCTCGGGCTCGACCTTTGTGGGAGCTCCCCCCGAAGCGTTCACGCGGCCGATGTCGCTCGTGGCGATGGTGCGCGAGAGCGTCTGCTCAAAGCCCTGGCAGCGCGTCACGACGTCGTCGAGCACCTCGCGCGGCATGACGCCCCCAATGACGCACGCCGTGTCAAAGCAGAAGAAGCTTGACTGGATGGTCTTGTCCTCATTTTTTTGCGCGCGCGTGCACCCAGAAAGAAGGGCGAGGGCTCCCGCACCCAAAAACGCCCTGCGACGTAGCACTGTGACCCTCCCCTCTCTTCGCGTCTTGGACATGTTCGTATGCTAGCCTACCTTAAGGCAAAGGCAATCGAGCAAAGGCGTCACATGGCACTTCCCAAGGTCATACGCGACAACCTGGCAACGTTCGTTGTGGGGGCGCTTGTCTCGTTTGCGCTGTTGGCAGCCTTTCTTTTGCTGCGTCCGCAGGACGCGGACGCAGCAAGGCTGATGGTTCGCGTGCATGACGGCGAGGGCCATGTTCACGAACTGCCCCTTACGGCAGATGACTCCCTGACGGTCACGACCGCGCTTGGCACCAACACGATAGAGGTCAAGGATGGAGAGGCGCGGGTGACGTTTGCTGACTGCGCCGGCGGCAACTGTCTTCACCAGCATCCCATCTCCGTTCCTGGTCAGCAGCTCATTTGCCTTCCCCACCAGCTGTGGGTTGAGGTCGTCGAGGCTGGCGCGCCCGATGGCGAGCTTGACGTGACGGCCGTCAGCGACTCCGACGATGTTGACCTGGTGAGCCGCTGATGAACACCACAGAGAATCAGGTGCTCACGGATGATGAGGTGTCGCGCTGGTCGCACATTGGCGCCCTCGCAGCGCTTGCCATGGTGCTGGGCTACCTGGAGACGTTTGTGCCCATACCCATTCCCGGGGTCAAGCTGGGACTGGCTAATGTGGCGGTGCTGCTGGCACTTGCACATGGCGACGTCTGGGGAGGATGTTGGGTTGCCTTGGTCAAGGTCTTGGCTGCAGGGCTTCTGTTTGGCTCCCCAGTGACAATGGCCTACTCCGCCGCGGGAACAGTCCTGTCCTTGCTCGTCATGGTGCCCCTCTCGAGGCTTCGCACCATGCGCTTGTGGATGGTTTCGATTGCGGGCGCCCGTGCCCACGAGGTTGGGCAGATCCTGGTGGCCCAGGCCCTGCTGGGGACATCGCTCGTGTGGTACAGCGCTCCCCCGCTCCTGCTTGCGGGCTGTGTCACCGGCGCGTTTTGCGGTCTGGTGGCGCAGCGCTCACTTGCCCTGCTCGAGCAGGACGCTGACGCCTCCCCCACACCTGATGCGCAGCCGCCTTCTGCTCCCCTGCGTCCAGCGGGAACTGCCAAAGGTGGACGGGTCAACCCAAAGCTTGCCTTGCTGATTCTTGTCCTGTTCTCTGTCGTGGCGCTCAGGGTACATGATCTTCCCGTCCTCGCCGCCTGCTTGGTGCTTTCTGCAGCCGCATGCGTTTGGGCACAGGTCAGCGTCGCCGACGTGGTCAAGGCACTTCGCCCCGTGGCGCTCATCTGCGCAATCACGCTGGTTGCACAACTTGCGAGCGCTCCGCCTCAGGACGCGCTGAAAGCTGCAGCTGTCTCTGCCCTCCGCCTGCTCTCCCTTGTGGGGGCAAGCCTTGCCTTTGTACGCGCACAATCCTCGGAAGAGCTGCTCGAAGGCGTTCGTTGGCTCTTAGCTCCCCTGCGAGCACTAGGAGTGAACACCGCTGGTCCCATACTTGCCTTGAACGTTGCCTTGGAACTGTTGCCCCTACTCGCCAGCGGTTTTCGTCTTGAAGACAACTCAGTGGTCTCGTTGTCCCAGCTGGTGGTAAACGCGTACCGCACGGCTGACCGGCTTGTCGCCGCCCGTTCCTGAGGCCACGCGTCCTTTCCAGAGGACACATTATCGCCGCAGGACGAAGCCCGCCCCCGTTCCTCCTCGGC
>JAFUBJ010000114.1 GCA_017460265.1 Atopobiaceae bacterium
CGCTTCTATCGCCTTATGGGCCTTTCATCGCGCCGCAGAAGTGTACATCTGGTCCAGCTTTTTCGGCCTTTCCCGGAAGAGCCCGAATAACCGCGAGCAAATGTACAGTTTCGCCCTGCCCCGTGGCCCTGAAGCGTACATTTAAATCGAGGTATTCGGCCCATTCAGATGAAGCCCGAATAGTCGCGTTTAAATGTACGCTTAAGACTTCCTTGCGGGGTACAGCAAGGAGGGTGTCGCCCAAGGGCACGAGCGTTGCCGTGAGATGAAAGCATCCGCGCCCCACCCAACAAAACGCGCGCCCGTGGCCCTTCAATGGCGAAGGGACACGGGCGCGCTTGCGTCCTCGATACGTGCGCCTAAGGGTCTAGGCCCTGTTTCTGAAGCAGTCGTCGTTCTTCGTCACGCAGACATAGGCAACGCAGCGGTCGCCTCCGCCGGCAATGCCGTCGATCTGCTCGGCGGTCAGCTCGATGCCCTCGGACTTGACAAACTCCTCCAGCTCCTCAGCCGTCTTGCACGCCTTGAGCTTCTCTTTCAGCTCGCATGAACAGGGGACGTGTACCTGTTCACACGCCCCCCGTTCACCTCACCTATCCGACGAAGTCGATTGCGCAATTGGCGGGGCACAGAATGCTGCCTGCATTGTCTTTGCAGTACCAGCCGCCGCCGGCGAGCCCATCGAGCACGTCGTCGGAAAGCTCCGTACCGGCATCTGCCATCACGGCCTTCAGCTCGTCGAGGCTCTTGCATGCCTTGATCCTTGCCTGAAGGTCCTCGGTCAATCCCTCAAACCACTCCTTGACGTCCATGTGCGCTCCTTTCGGGTGAAGGCATCGGCCATCTTTCATATTTGATGCGCGAACAACAGCATTGTAGCCAGTTTGCAAAGGCAACGAGCGATTCTCACGCAATCATTTATACGCGTCACGGTGGAGTTCGTCCCAACGGTCCTCCCCCCGTCTGTGCATTGGGCTGACTACAGCGGCAATAGTCAGCCCTCGCCAAACCCGCCGAAATTATGTGTCCAGGCGCGTCATCTCAACGAGCACGCGGTCGCGATGGGTGATGTCCGTACGCTTGCCAAAGCCCAGATGCTCCCAAAACGCGTTGCCCGCCTCGTTGCGCGAGAACACGACCAGAGAAGCCTTCGTGGCGCCAAGCTCGCCAAGGCGTTCAAGCACGGCCTCGACAAGCGCCCTTCCCACGCCACGCCCCTGGCGAGACGGGCTCACCGCCGTGTGGTAGATGTTTGCCCGGCGGCCGTCGTAGCCCACCATGATGGCCCCGATGACCTGGCCCTTCTCCTCGGCAACAAGGCAGGTGGTGGGGTTGCGCTCAAGGAAGCGCGCAATTCCCTCAAAGCTGTCGTCAACGTCGTTGAGCCCCATGCCCTTGCATGACTCCCACAGGGCTCTGACCTGCGGATAGTCCGTCTCTTGCATGGTCCGGATAGTCATCGCTCGCTCCTTTGAGGCCGCGCGTCATGCCAGCGTCAGGGCTAGCTCGACTTCTTCCTCGTCCTCCCAGCCGGTCGCGACAAAGCCGCGGCTCTCGTATAGCCTGCGCGCGACGGGGTTGTCTTTGTTGACGGTGAGGGCCACCCGGTCAGAGCTTCCAAACGGCTTGGTCGCGATGTAGGCAAGCACCTGGTCGAAGGCCGCGCCGCCATAGCCGCGGCCCTGCGCGGACTTGTCGATCACCATGTGCCAGATGTCGTACTCGGGCACGTCGTAGTCATAGATCACCAGCACGTAGCCCACCATCTTTCCATCCGCGTAGATGCCAAAGGGCTGGCACTGGTCGCGGTAGACGTAGGCCTGCGCCAGGCTGCGGATGGGGTGGGAGACAAACGCCTCCTGCTCCGGCGCCAGCGCAAGGTTGAACGCGTCGACAAAGTTATCTTCTGTTATGGGCCTGAGTTCGACCAAACGATACCTCCGCGAACTTGGTGGCATTCCTGCTTCTACTACGCGCATCCGCCTGTGGGCTGAGGAGACGGGCCTTGCCGTGGTCATGCCTTCGGGCGAGAACTCGTTCTACCTGGACATTCTTGTGAAGGACGGCTGCCTGGGCGACTTTGGCGAGTACGTCGGGCGCGAGCTGGTCGAGGTGACACGCGAGATATTCCCGCTATCGCACAAGCGCGAGGACACGTTCCTGGCAGGCCTTTCCATGGGTGGCTTCGGTACCTGCAGAAACGCCCTCAAGTACTGCGACACCTTTGGCAAGGCGGCCATTCTCTCCGGCGCGCTGCACTTCTACGAGTATCCCGTCGACTGGGTCGAGACCGAGGGCAACACCATCGGTGAGGTGCGCAACTTTGGCGACCTTGAGGCAACACGCAACACTGACCGCAACCCGCGCGTGCTTATGAGCCAGATTGAGGCCGACTCCGCCAAGCAGTTCCCGGAGTTCTACGTGGCGTGCGGGCTGCAGGACGTGCTGCTCGAGGCCAACCGCTCCATCGCGAAGGCCCTTGAGGAGGCCGGCGCCGACGTCACGTACGAGGAGGGCCCGGGCTTCCACGACTGGAACTTCTGGGACGAGTACATCCAGCACGTGCTGAAGTGGCTGGACTACGCGGCCGAGAGCAAGGAATAACGCAAAGCGGCGAGAAAGGACCGGGACACCCGAGTGTCCCGGTCGTCCCGGGTTAGAACAGGACGTTGGGGCAGGAGTTGTCGAAAGTCACGCCGCACACCAGCCTGCAGCCGGGACCGCCAAAGGGGCCGATGCCGCCGGCCATCCCCTCGAGGTCCTCGCTCGAAAGCTCGATTCCCGCATCCGCGCACAGCTTCGCGAAGTCCTCGACGCTCGCGCAGTCCTTTGCCTTTTCCTGCAGCTCAGAAGGAAGCTCGTTGAAATCCATGGCACACTCCGTTTCGTTGTCTCAAAACCGCCGGCACCCGTATCAAACCGCCGGGTACCCTCTCCTCATGATACCCCGTCGTACGCCAGTCGGTCTCAGCCCTTATTCCCGTCCTTCGTTTTCTGCACGGCGGCGGAGTGGGGGCTAGGCAAGCCCTTGCCAGAACTGCTCCTCGAGCGCGGCGGCCTGCGTGAGGCGCGTCTCGTCGTCTAGCAGCTTTGTCCGGGCGGTGCTGCCCATGGTGCGGGGGAGCGCGGCAAAGCGCAGCTTGCGCTCCAGCTCCTCCATGCGTGCGTCGTCGCCGTCGGCCACGTTGTAGTACGTGCGCACGAACACGTCCCACAGCCGGTCGAGCAGCTCTTGCGTCATGCCCGTCAGGCGCTCTGCCCCGCCAGGGCGGCGCGTGGCAATGCGCAGCACGTGGAACGTGCCCGCCACGTCAATGAGGGGGTTTCCCATCGAGGCGTCTCCCATGTCAATGAGCAGCAGCTCCTTGTCGGGCATCACCATGATGTTTGCCGGGTGGAAGTCGCCGTGCACAAAGGTGTCGGCCGCGCCCAGGTCATCCACAACGCGCCGCAGCTCGGCGATGGTGTCTGTGCGGTAGAGGCCGCTCTTCTCGGCCACGTCCACCCATCCGTGGAAGATGCCGCGCGCGACGGGCAGCGAGCCAGCGTCACAGTGCGTGCTGTGGAGCTTGCGCAGCAGCTGGGACATGCGCGTCGCGTAGTCGTCCACCTGCGCGGGGTTGGCCATCACGGCCTCGCCGAGCGTCTGCGCGTCGATGAGCTCATAGATGATGCCGTGCTCCTGCCCCACGCGCACCACCTCGAACGGGATGGCCGAGGGGATGTCGTGTACAAAGGCCGCCCGCGCCGCCAAGCGCTCGCGCTCGATCTTATCCAGCGGGTTGACCTGCGGGCTGTACACCTTGATGACACGTTCGGGATCCAGGCGATACACGCGCCCAAACGCGCCGGCGCCGATCTGCTTCAGGCCGTCGACGCTTATGTTGCGCAGGCGCCGCCGCACGGTGAGCATTTCGGTGAGGCCGGTCATGCTGAGCACGTCGTACACGTCTGGCTGAACGTTGACCAGCTCAAAGCGGGTGCAGCGCTTGGCGAGCCGCATGATGGTGCGGATGCCGTAGCTCGAGAGGTAGCCAACGCCGCCCAGGTCAAGCACCACGTTGGTTGCATCGCCGACCGTGGCCATCAGCTCCTCCTCCACCTGCTGCGCGTTGGTGGAGTCGATGCTTCCCGTCAGCCAGACGGTGAGTGTGCCGTTCTCGGTCCTGTGATGCATGGGCGCCCCCTCAAAGCAATGATGCGCAAATCGTAGCACATGCGTGAACAGTAACACGTCCCCTGTTCAAGCGGCGGGGAGTATCATGAAGCTGCAAGACGCGTGCTGTGGGAGGGCTTTCATGGTGCATACGGTTCCGGTGACGGTGAACG
>JAFUBJ010000115.1 GCA_017460265.1 Atopobiaceae bacterium
CTACGAGACGGTCCACCATGGCGCAGAAGGCCATTGGGAAAGGGTCGAATCGGGCGGGCACTGGGAGTGACTTACTCCTCGGAGTAGGGCCAGTTCCCGAACAGCACGTCGAACCAGTAGCTGGCGGAGACGTTCTCGTCGTTGGCGAGTTGCTTGAGCATCTCGGATTGGGCCTGAGGGTCGAGCGATTCGAAATGGCGCCTCATCGCCATGTCCACGCAGAGCCCCGCGTCGACGAAGTCCAGGAGGCGCTCGTGGAAATCGTCAAGGCCGTAGCTGTCGGGATCCGCCTGGAGCTCCTCCCACCTCTTCTGGGCCTTTGCGTACTCTTCTTCGACCTGCTCGTAGGTCTTGCCTTTGATCGAGGGTCTGGGGCGCCGCTTCGTCTCCTCGGGCATGCCCGTTGCCAGGACCCTCTCCGCCTCGTCCAGAAGGGCAGCGTTCCGTTCCGCGTCCTTGCGCCGCCATGCCGCGGCCATGGACTCGTCGTCGAAGTCCTCCTCGAGAAGGCCGGCGAACGTCGCTCCGCCGTACTTCTCCACGGCGAGCCTCTCTACGTCGGCCGCGAAGGCCTCTGCATCCTCGGAGCGGATGGCCACGCCTGCGATTACGTTGTCGCCGCGCTCCTCCTCGGTGTCGTTGAAGTCGTACATCACGAGCTGCAAGTCGAGTTCTGAGAAATCTATGCTCATGCTGGCCTCCTGAATACCAATCAGCCTAAACCGTCGCTTTAATCGCACCCAAGCAATGAATCCTCACGACGCGATTGTCGTCGGTTTCCGACAATTCTCTCAACTGTTTAAGGAAAGGTGTAACGAACTCCGGCCTGCGATTGCCGAGAACACTGAACATCTCCGGAGCCTCCATCCTTACCTTGTCGTCAGTGTCGTGAAGGAGCCCTTGGAATACAGGCATGTGGCCTTCGTAAACGTCGGGAGTGTTCGTGGCGATGTTCTCGGATGCCCAGATGAAGCTTAGCCTGACCTTTGCTTCCTCATCGGAGGCGAAACGAAACAGGCCCTCCCAGTACGGCTCGACGGCCCGAAAGTCGCCCCGGCCGATTCTGCCCAGGGCGTTGATTGCGCGCTCGCGCAGAAGCGAAACTGGGCTGTCGAGAAAAGACGCTATCGCCGGGACGTAATCGTGAACCGACCGTGGATAAGCGAGACCGATCTCTCCAATCAGCCAGAGCGCCTTCGCCTGTATCTTCACGGATTCATGGGCAAGAAGGGAGGAGACAAACGGGGCGCTCTCCTCCCATCTATCCTTGTCCTTTGTGAGCATTCCGAGCTCTTTGTAGAGTTCGATTCGGTCAAACTCTCATCTCCTTAACGACATCGATTGATTGTAAAAGAGAATGCGCCCCGGTTGGGACGCATTCTCGCAATGAAGGCCTAATGGCTGCTAATCGTATTCCTCGTCGTCCTCCCACGCGTCGCTGACGTGCATGCAGCACCATCCGATGGCGGCGCATGTCACCATGAGCGCGCCGAGGACGAACATCGCGGTCCTCATAGGCCACCCCCTTTCTCGATTGCGTACACGACGGTGCGCGAGTTGCCCGTCTGGTACGAGCACGTGGAAAACGCGTAGAGATGGGTGAGATCCTGCGGCGGCTCCAGAACCAGGTCGCTTTCCTCGACGGCTTCGCGGACGTACGAATCGAAGTCCGCCCGGTCGTCGAACTCGGTCCTCAGGGTCTCGCGGCTCGCGTTGACGATGTCGACCGCCACGGCGTCCAGCTCGACCCTCCGGTCCCCCTCGCGCACATAGACGATGACCTCCCTGTGGTCCACGGCGTAATCCCTGTCGCTGAAGCGGGCGAAGTCGGCGAACACGCTGCCGTCGTCCATGTGGTGGCCGTACACGATCGTGAGCGGTCCCTCCAGGCTGCAGTCGCAGTCGATGTAGGGGGTCCCGTAGCCTCCCTCCCCGACGACGTTGGCGTAGAGGTAGTAGTCGGGGTATCCGGAATCGGCCTGTACGATCGGCTCGTCTATCGCGGTCCCCGGGACCTCGACCCATGCGACGACCGCGTCGGGCAGGGCGTCCCATTCGATCTGGCGGGTGCCTTCGGGCTCTTCCTGCCCGGTGTGCTCGGATATCCACTGGGACATTTCGTCCCGCTCGTCCGGGGTGGCCGTCATCCACGTGAGGATGAGGGCCACGATCACCGCAAGGACCACCGTGGCCAACGGGAACAAGAGCAGTTTCGCGTTTCTCATCGTCTCCTCCTGGCGTCGCGGGGCGGGTTCGCGCCCGCCCCGCCGTGCTTTGGCTTACTCATCGCCGGCGTCGGTTGCATCCGCAACAGCCTCGCGGACCTTGCGGCGCTTCCCGAGCGCGTAGGCGGCTCCCGCCGCACCGCACCCGGCGATCACGACGATGCTGGCCGCGATGGGCGCCACGGGGACGCTGCCCCCGGTCTTGGGATACCCCTTGCTGGGGGTGTCCTTCTCGGGGGTTGCGAGCTCGACCGTCTGCGCCTCGTCCTCGATGTCTGCATGCGTGGCGATCTCGACGCCGTCCCTGGTCAGCTTCTCGAAGGCGACTGCCGTCTTGCCTGCGAGCTTGCTGCCGTCGAACTCGAACGTCACGTCGACGGTCCCGTCGGGCTTATCGGGCGTGAACGTCGTGGTCGCGGTGATCTCCTTGCCGGCAGCATCCTTGAGCGTCTCGCCGGTGGCCTTGTCCACGAGCTTGCCCTCGAGCACGTACTCCTTACCGGGAATCAGGTTCTCGTAGGAGACGGTGTCGACGACCTTCGCCTTCTCGTCGGCGACGACGTTCTTGTCACCGTCATCGCCGTCGACTGCGGTCGTGTGGATGTCCGCGAAATGGATCGATTGCCCTTCGTCCTCGGAGTCCGCATGCGTTGCGATGGTGTTGCCCTCGTCATCTGCGAGCCTCTCGAAGAACACGAGCGTGTGTCCTGCGATCCCCTCCGTCGCGACGGTCACGTGGACCTCCGCGATGCCGTTCTCCTCCTCGGGGGTGAACTCGACCTCGGCCGTGACGACCTTGCCCTCGGAATCGACGATCTCGCTGCCCGTTTCGGAATCGTAGAGCGTCGCGGTGAGCCTGTAGGGGCTGCCGGGCGTGAGGTTCTCGTAGGCCACGACGTCGACGAGCTCCAGCTCTTCGGACGTGCTGCCCAGGTTGTCGCCGGTCTCGGGGTTGGTCGCGGTGGTGTGGATGTCGACGACGCGGACCGTCTGGCCCTCGTCCTCGATGTCGGCATGGACCATGTACTCCTTGCCCTCGTGCTCCATGGCCTCGAAGGCAACGACGTCATGGCCCGCCAGCTCCACGCCGTCGAACGTGAACTCGATCTCGACTGTTCCGGTGAAGCCCTCGGCCGTGAAGGTCGCGCTCGCCGTTATCTCCTTGCCGGATGCGTCGAGCGCCGCCTCTCCGGTCTCCTTGTCCATGAGAGTGCCCGACACGGTGTACTCCTCGCCGGGGATGCAGCCGGTGTACTCGATGGTGTCGATGATTGCCATCTGGCCGCGGGCCTGGCCCTCGTGCGTGCCGCTGGACTTGTCGATCGCCGTGGTCCTCATGCTCTTCGGCATGTTCTCGACGGTCCATGCGAACACGTCGGTCATCCCGTCGTAGCCGTCGAACTCGATCATGCCCTGGTCGTTGACGGTGAAGTCGTGGGCGGCAGGCGTGCCTTCCTCGTCGACGTCGTAGACGACGTAGCCCTCGGGCGCCGCGGTCTCCTGCACGTGGTAGCTGCCGTGCTTGATGTACTTGACCGAGATGTTGCCTTCCTCATCGGAGGCGAGCTCCTCGTCGAAGGTCCCCTCGTCGTTCCAGACGCGGAAGGTCGCGCCCGCGACGGGGGTCTCGGGATCGGTCGCGTCGACCTTGTGCAGCTTGATCTCGGTGGGGGTGTCGGCCACGGGCTCCTCGTGCTCGAACACCTCGATCTCCTGGCCCTGGTACGAGAGTTCGACCGTCACCTCGTCGACGTTGAGTGCGAACCCGTCCTTGGCCTTGGCCTCGTAGACGGTGTAGGTGCCCAGGTAGAGCGGCTCCGTCTCCGCTTCGCCGTTCTCGTCTGTCACGAGTGTGGCGACGATGTCGTCGGCGCTGGCGCGCACGGTGCCCTCGGGGGTTACGATGTCCGCCGCCGCCTTCACGATGTAGGTGCTCCCGTCGACGGGCTCGTCGGTCGTCGCGTCGTGCTTGACGATCTTGATGGTTCCCCTCTGGGGCATGTCGGCGAACTCGACGGTGACGGGGTCGTCCCAGCCGTTGTACTCGGCGCCGACCTCGAAGCCGACGCCCTCGAGGTTGATCGCGTAGCCGTAAGGCGCCTGCACCTCGGTGATGGTGTAGCTTCCCTCTTCGAGCAGCATCGGCAGGGTCACCTCGCCGTTGCCGTTCGTGGTCCAGGTGTCCATCACGGACTCCTCGGGATAGTGCGACACGTAGGTCACGGTGGCGCCGCTCGCGTCGAGCAGCTGGAACGAGCACTGCAGGGGAACCTGCTTGCCGGTCTCGGCGTCAACCTTGACCACCTTGAGCGGGGTCTGGGGGATGTGGTCGTTCACGAGCGCGGGCGCGTCGTACTGGCCCTCGGCGGATACCGTCGTCTTCCAGTCGGGCACTGCGAGCAGATCCTTGCCGTACTCGGCCTTGAAGGCCGCCGCCACGTCGTCGGGAACGATTTCGTGGACGGTGTAGGTCCCGTAGGCCAAGGCCCCGGTCCACCCGTCGGGCAGCTCGATTGCCTTGGTGGTCGCAAGGCCGTTCTCATCGACGGTGATCGTGCACACGACTCCGCCCTGGGCGACTTCCTCGCCGGTCTCCGGGGAGACCACCGCGCCCTCGTTGTCGTTGATGAGCTGGAACTGGACGCCCTCGGCGAGGACGCGCTCCACCTCCTGCGGGTTGCCGTCGTCGTCGTAGATGGTGACGGGGACCTCCTTCACGAGGCGGAAGTCGCCGCGTTTGACGGTGTCGGGCTGCGTCGGCGAGTTGGACGTGTAGACGCTCTCGCCGACCGCTCCCTCAGAGGTGATCTGGATGCAGAACCTCTCGGGGTCGCCGCCTGCGCCGTCGTCGAGGTTGTAGCCTTGCGGCGCCTTCGTCTCCTCGATCACGACGGTGCCGAGCGGGATCGACGCGTCGCCGTTGCTCTGGTGGTAGAGGGCGTCGCCGGAGGCCTTGTACTCGTCGGAGTAGTAGGCGAAGCCGTCC
>JAFUBJ010000116.1 GCA_017460265.1 Atopobiaceae bacterium
CCGTTGCCACCGGTATCGAGATGTTCCGCAAGCAGCTCGACTACGCCCAGGCTGGCGACAACGTGGGTGTTCTGCTCCGCGGCATCAAGCGTGAGCAGATCGAGCGCGGCCAGGTTCTGTGCAAGCCCGGCTCGGTGCACCCGCACACCAAGTTCACCGGTGAGATCTACGTCCTCACCAAGGAGGAGGGTGGCCGTCACACCCCGTTCTTCAGCGGCTATCGTCCCCAGTTCTACTTCCGCACCACCGACGTCACCGGCGACATCCAGGAGCTCCGTGACCAGAACGGCGGCAAGGTCGAGATGGCTATGCCTGGCGACCACATCACCGTCGTCTGCGAGCTGATCCACCCGATCGCTATGGAGCAGGGCCTCAAGTTCGCTATTCGCGAGGGTGGCCACACCGTCGGCGACGGCCGCGTCTCCACCATCGAGGACTAGTACTTCTTCCTCGCCCGAGATTGGCCAAGGGCCTGGCACTTCGGTGCCGGGCCCTTTTCTGGTGACTCGGAAGGGATACTCCCCTTTGAGTCAGTCCGAGAACTGACTCAAAGGGGAGTATCCCTTCCGAGTCACAAATCGCCATTTTGTGAACAAAATGTAATGGTTGACACGGGTACCCATACGATGCTAGTGTTATCCACTGCGCCGCTATCGAGACCGTTCGGCGGCGGCGAGACTATTGGAGGATTCAATGCGCACACTGGTTACTCTCGCATGCACCGAGTGCAAGCGTCGTAATTACACCACTGACAAGAACAAGGCCAACAACCCCGACCGTATGGAGTTGAAGAAATATTGCCCGTGGTGCAAGAAGCACACTGTTCATAGGGAAACCCGCTAGAATAGTGCTAAACACAGGCCAGTAGCTCCAATGGTAGAGCGGCGGTCTCCAAAACCGTTTGTTGAGGGTTCGAGTCCTTCCTGGCCTGCCAGATCACTTCACCGGCTTTCCCTTCGGGGTTAGCCGGTTTCTATGATATAGGGCATCCGTCCACAGGAAGTAGGAGAGATGGCAAACAAGGATCGTCAGAAGAGAACCGAGCGTCAGGCTCGTGCCCGTGAGCGCGAGGCCCTCGAGGCTGCGCGCGCAGCAAGCACCGCGAGCGACGGCAAGGGTTCTTCCAAGGCGGTTGCCAAGGCAGCTCCCACCAAGGAAGAGATCGCCAAGAAGCAGAGCGGCTTCCTTGGTCGCGTGCGCACCTACTTCCACGACGTCCGCACCGAGATGAACCGTGTCGTGTGGCCGTCCAAGACGGAGCTCAAGAACTACTCCGTGGCCGTCATTGCCATGCTCCTCATCTTTGGCGTGGCAGTGTGGGCTATCGACACCGGCTTTGTTGCGCTCCTCGTGGGCTTCACGGGCCTGAGGGGGTAGCCAGATGGCCAAGCGTTGGTATGTGGTCCACACCTACTCTGGATACGAGAACAAGGTCAAGAACGACCTTGAGCATCGTATCGAGACCTATGGCCTTGAGGACCAGATCGTAGACATCCAGATCCCGACCGAGGAAGTGACCGAGGTCAAGGACGGCGGCAAGCGCGAGACCAAGGAGTCCAAGGTCTTCCCGGGCTACGTGCTCGTTCGCATGGAGGTCGACGACAACTCCTGGGCCGTCGTTCGCAACACGCCTGGCGTGACGGGCTTTGTGGGCATCGACGGCAAGCCGACGCCCCTTCGTCGCTCCGAGTACAACAAGATCATGCGTCGCACCAACCCAACCGGTGCGGTCGTTCCCAAGCACACCACGACCACCAACCTCGAGCCCGGCATGTCCGTCAAGGTGGTCTCTGGCCCGCTCGCCGACTTCGACGGCAGCGTTTCGGAGGTCATGCCCGAGGCCGGCAAGGTCCGCGTCATGCTGACGATCTTTGGTCGCGAAACCCCCGTCGAGCTCACGCTCGACCAGGTTGTGACCATCATCTAACGTCCTGGCAACCCCAGTCGGCCCCGTAATCGGTGAGGATTGCTTCTCGGGCGCTGACGTGTCGATACGAACACATCTACCCAAAGGAGGCCCATCATGGCCAAGAAGCAAGTCGTGCGCTTCATCAAGCTCCAGATTCCGGCCGGTCAGGCTAACCCCGCTCCTCCCGTTGGCCCTGCGCTTGGTGCTGCTCAGGTCAACATCATGCAGTTCTGCCAGGCGTTCAACGCTGCAACGTCTGACAAGGCCGGCGACATCATCCCTGTCGAGATCACCGTTTACGAGGATCGCACCTTCGACTTCGTCTGCAAGACCCCTCCGGCGGCTCAGCTCATCAAGAAGGAGCTTGGCCTGAAGAGCGGCTCTGGCGTTCCCCAGCGCGACAAGGTCGGCCAGCTCACCCAGGAGCAGCTCACCAAGATCGCCGAGATCAAGATGCCGGACCTCAACGCCAACGACATCGAGGCCGCCAAGAAGATCGTCGCGGGCACCGCGCGTTCCATGGGCGTCACGATTGCCGAGGACTAGTTTGGTTTTAAGCCCCGCAAGGGGAGAGTTACGTGGAAGGGTTCGCACCCGCTATACCACAACTACCTAGAGGAGGTAGACAATGCCTAAGCACGGAAAGAAGTACAAGGAGGCTGCCGCCAAGGTCGAGCGCAAGCTCTACAGCCCCAAGGCCGCCATGGAGCTCGTGAAGGAGCTTGCTGGCGCCAAGTTTGACGAGACCGTCGAGTGCTCCGTCCGCCTGGGTGTCGACACCCGTAAGGCCGACCAGAACGTTCGTGGCTCCATCTCGCTGCCCAACGGCATCGGCAAGGACGTGCGCGTCGCCGTGTTCGCCGAGGGCGAGAAGGCCCGCGAGGCCGAGGCCGCCGGCGCCGACGTCATTGGCTCCGACGACCTGGTTGCCCAGATCCAGGCCGGCAACATCAACTTTGACGCTTGCATCGCCACGCCCAACATGATGGGCAAGGTCGGCCGCCTTGGCCGTATCCTTGGTCCCCGTGGCCTCATGCCCAACCCCAAGCTTGGCACCGTCACCATGGACGTCGCCAAGATGGTCGGCGAGCTCAAGGCTGGCCGTGTTGAGTATCGTGCAGATCGCTACGGCATCTGCCACGTTCCCATGGGCAAGGTTTCCTTTGACACCGAGAAGCTCGTCGAGAACTACGGCGCGCTGCTCACCGAGCTCATCCGCGTGAAGCCGTCCACGGCTAAGGGCCGCTACGTCAAGTCCGTGACCTTCTCGTCCACGATGGGCCCCGGCGTCAAGGTTGACCCGCTGCGCACCCGCGACTTCATGGGTGACTAGTTCGCACCTGCATACGCATTGCCAAGGGCGTCCCGAAGGACGCCCTTTTTGGTGACTCGGAAGGGATACTCCCCTTTGAGTCAGCCCCTGGGCTGACTCAAAGGGGAGTATCCCAATGTCACTTAGTTAAGGATATCCGCAGGTAGAGGACCA
>JAFUBJ010000117.1 GCA_017460265.1 Atopobiaceae bacterium
CTCGCGTTCATGGCGATGATGGCGGCGCTCGTGCTGGCCTGGAAGGCAATGGGGTGATGCGGATGCGCAGGGCGATCATGGCCGCGCTCCTGGCGCTGGCCCTGTCTGGGTGCGCCCCGGCATACGCCGACACGACGCCGGGGCCGTCGCACGACAGCCTGGGCGTGACGTGGACGCATGACGGGGAGGCCATCCGCTGGTACGTGTTCGAGGATCCCGATACCGGAATCCAGTACCTGGTCAACGACAGGGGAGGGGTGGTGCCGCGTGGCCGAGGATGACATTCCGCACTGGGACGACCCCGACTGGTACGAAGAGCCGCCCGAGCAGCCCGCGTTCGTGGGCAGCGACGGCGAGGGCTACGACTACGACCCCAACGAGCTGTACGACCGCATGAGGGAGGACTCATGAGCGAGAACGAGGACTTTTACGATATGAGCCTCGGCGAGGCCGTGAAGACCGTGAAGCGCGCGATGGGCGAGATGCGGGGCATGGCCAACGAGCTGAGCCAGGCGCGTGCGTCGCGCGACCACTGGCGCGAGAAATGCGAGGGACTTGAATCCGAGATGGTGCAGGCGGACATGGAGCTTGCCGAGTGCTACGCCAGGCTCCCAGTGGACGCGGAGGGCGTGGTCATACACCTGGGAGACGAGCTTGACGTCGGCACGGTGCAGCGCATCGTCCTCTGCGACGAAAGCTGGGATGACTACGTGCTCACCTCGAGGTGGAACGACAACGTCCTCACGGAGAGCTTCTGCCACGAGGTGTCACATGCCGAGGAGCGCGAGGAGCGCACCTTGGAGGATGTGCTTCGCGGATTGGTCGAGGCGGCCGAGAATCCGGAGGGCGGAAGGCTCGACAACGGCGACATAGATGGCTTCGCCGACGAGATACGCGACCTGCTGGGGGTGGACGATGGAGCTTAGGCCATGCCCCTTCTGCGGGGAGCCACTACGCCACAAAGAAGACCAATTCGGGCTGCAAATCTGCGAGACGGCGAAGAGTGGGCCGAGGTTTTCGGTGGCGTGCTATCGCTGCGGATGCCGGACGGGCTTCCACGAAACACAAGTCGAGGCAATCGAAGCCTGGAACACCCGAGCCGTCGAGCAGCCCATCCTCGAGGCCATCGACAGGCTGAGGCGGAAGCTGTCCGGCTACCACGGCCAACTGAAGGCTCACAAAGACTTGGCAGCTCATGCCGACAACCAGCGCCGTCGCATCGGTGAGCTGGAAGCGCTATACGCCGGGGTCAAGGCCGAGAACGCCAAGCTGCGTGAGCTGGTGCGGGACATGGTCGTATGGGCGTACATCGACAGCCAGTGCGACCTAGATGACGAGTTCGCCGAGCGCATGCGAGAGCTAGGGGTGGAGTGATGACGGAGCATGACGGAGTAATGACGGAGCTGCTGCCCTGCCCCTTCTGCGGGGGCGATAGCGAGATGAGCTGGCGGTATCGACTGCCTGGTTATCGACTGCCTGGTGAAGGCACTCGCTACTGGGTGCGATGCTGCGCATGCAATGCGACGACCACCGCGTATGACGATGAAGCCGAGGCCATCCGAGCCTGGAACACCAGAGCCGACTACGACCGAGGCTACCGAGACGGAATTATGGTATGGAGTCGATATGAGCGCGACAGATGAGCTGCGCCACCTGCTGGGCGAGCGCGGGGTGGAGTGGTGGAACGATACCGACCCAGAGCCGCAACATGAGACGGTTGTTCACTTCGAGGATAGAATCATCATCTTCCACGAGAACGTGAACGGTACCGTTGGCTATCACGCCTACAACACGCACGACCTCACCCCCGAGCAGGCCATCGCCGCCACGCTGGGGAGGGGGACGTGCTCCTTCGTGGAGAAGTACAGGAACGGATGCAAGGTCGGGAACGTGTGCTCGCGATGTGGGATGCCCGCGACGCTGCATGAGCACATCGATTGGAGCTACTGCCCCAACTGTGGAGCAAAGGTGGAGTCATGAGCTGGTCACCAGAGTTGCCAATCGGCGGGCTGCGCCCCTGGCCCGATAGCGTCCATGTGGTGAGGGGCAAGACGGACGAGACGAGGCGCTACGTTCCCGAGATGACGTGCCGTATGGAGCGGGTCGAGGACGAGGAGCGCATCCTGCACGGCTGGCTTGAGTGCAGCGAGTGCGGCCCCGTCTACCCGCCAGCGGCAGATGCCATCCAGGATGCCGTCAAGTGGTGCCCATTCTGCGGCAGGAAGGTGGTGGGGTAGATGATGGTCTACCTGGTGCGCAGCTTCTGGGGAGCGTATTCGGATGCTGGAGAGAGCATAGAGGCTGCATTCGCAAGGCGCGCGAGCGCCGTCGAGTGGGTCAAGTCGCAGACCTGCGCGGTCTACGAGGACAGCGGCGAGGTCTACGCTGCATACGGCTGCGAAGAGGGCATCTACGAGATCCACCCGACGAGGCATGGCTATCGGTGGCAGTTCGACTGCCATGCGAACCTGGATACGCCGACCTACGAGATCTTGGGGATGGGGGTGGTGGAGTAGATGGGCTGGAAGGACATCCCGGGGCGCCCCGTCTGCCGCTGCTGCTTCCTGGAGTGCCCGGCCATCAGGACGGCGGGGAAGTGGCTGTTCCCGTGCCCCAAGGGGCTCCGCGACTTCGCCGACAGGAACCGGGGAGGGCGCGGCTGTGCCCGCGATGGCGGCTCGAGTCCGTCTGCCTGCGGCGATGATGCTAACATTGACCCTATGGTCGAGGGTTAGGATTGCCCATGGTGCCCATCTTCACGTCTGCCGCAGACCTGTTCGAGGCGACTCGCGACGCCGTGCGCGAGCGCGACCGCTCCCTGCGCATGCTGAGGAGCCTCGAGCAGCGCGACCTGGGCGCCCATGGCGGCTCGATAGCCGGTGGCGGCGTCTCGGGCGGCGCCCGCGACGTGCGCGCCCTCACCGACGCCAGGCTCGACCACGAGTCGAGGCTCCACCGCTCCATCTCCGAGTGCGACGAGCTCGTCGACTACGCCTGCGCGGTGCTCTACGGCGCCGACCAGACGGGCGAGTCGGGCGGGCTCTACGTCCTTATCGACCATGCGGCGGCAGACGTGCTGTGCCTGCACTACTGCCAGGACATGACGTGGGACGCCACGGCCATGGCGCTCGGGCTGAACCGGCGAGATTGCTTCAGGGCGAGGCTGAGGGCTCTCGAGTACATCGACAGCCACGGGGTGGCCGCCGTGATAGCCGGGGACGGCGGGGCCGCCGCCTAGCCTGGGACTTGGCACTACTTGGCACGGTTTGGCACTACTTGGCACGGTTTGGCACTACTTGGCACGGTTTGGCACGCTCTTTTCGTGATATGTGTTATGCGTCGGAAGACGCGATGGGGCCCCAGCGATGGGGCCCTTCTTCATGCCGATGGGAGGCTCCATGACAATCCAGCAGCTCGCAGACATCGCATCGCGCTACCTCACCGCCATGGCGGGCGCCATGATCGCGGCGTGCGTGGCGCGCTCGCTCGAGACGGGGGAGCCTCTCTCCATCCCGGAGCGCGGCCGCAAGGCGCCCGCATTCCGGGCGGCATACGCCGACCCGACCCACGACGAGTGGGACAGGATGATGCGCTCCAACTCCGACAGCCTCGCGCTGCACATGTGACGTGCCGTCGAGCAACCCGCGCTATCGCGACTGGAGGGGGAGGGAGCGCGCCCGGCGCATCGTGCTGTCGCGCGTCATGTCCGGCGAGCCCTGCCACATCTGCGGCAGGCCGATAGACCTATCGCTGCCCCGCTCCTACGTGGACCCTGCGGACGGCAGGCGAAAGCCAGCCCCCTGGTCCCTGGAGGTGGACGAGATCGTGCCCGTCAGCCTCGGCGGCAGCCCGACAGACCCCGCCAACGTCGCGCCGGCTCACAGGATCTGCAATCAAAGGCGCGGTAACCGCCCGCTGGGCAGCCCTCCCGCCTCCCGCCCCTCGGCGGAGGGCAGGACGAGCCGGGACTGGTGAGCCCCAGGGGTCATCCCCTCCCCAGGGGTGGATCCTGCCCCCGGCGGCATAGCAACATCCGCGCGCGGATGTTTTTTTCCAAGGAGGGAAGATGGCGTCAGTGACCGAAGCCGCTGCCTCCGGCAACAGGCTTGACACCCTCGTGGCCCTGCGCGACTCCATAGCCAGGGCAATCGACTCAGAGCCGAGCGGCCGCGACGTTGCCGCTCTCTCCAAGCGGCTCATGGAGGTCATGGACGAGATAGAGGCGCTGCCTGATGGCGAGCGCGCGCCCACGGCCTTCGAGGCTCTTCGGGCAGAGGCAAATGGCCGCGCATCCTAGGAGGGGCTCGCAGGAGCCCACGTTCCGCTGCGTCGGCGAGTACGACTCCAGCCTGGGGCCCAGGGTGGCCGACGTCTTCGAGGGGTGGGGCACTCGCTTCTACCCCTGCCAGCGTGACGAGCTCGAGCTGCTCCTGGCCAGGCGCGCCGACGGGCGCTTTGCCGCCAAGACCATCTCCATCTCCAAGCCGAGGCAGAACGGGAAGAGCTTCGGCACGAGGAAGTACGCAATTTGGATGGCGGCGGGCGAGGGGGCCAACGTGCTCTACACCGCCCATCACGGCGATACGACCAAGAAGATGTTCAAGCTGGTGAAGAACGAGGTCGAGCGCACGCCGGAGTTGGCGGCGCTGCTGAGGCCCGGCGAGGGCATCTACAAGCAGCGCGGCGCCGAGGGCATCTACTTCGTCGGCGCGGACGGTCGCTCAGAGGGCGGCTGCATCGAGTTCCAGACGAGGACCACGGGCGGCGCCCGCGGCGAGACGTACCAGATCATCGTCGTGGACGAGGCACAGGAGCTGACCTATGACGAGTGGGACGCCGTGAAGCCCACCACGCTGGCATCGGGGGAGGTCGACTCCGACGATGCCGGACCTCAGATGATCTACCTGGGAACGCCGCCTGGGCCCAAGTGCCCCGGCGACGTGTTCCGCGACATGCACGAGCGAGCGCACTCGGATGACCCAGGAGATGCCTGGTGGGTCGAGTGGGCTGCCGACGCGGTGCCTGACCTGGGCGACGTCGAGGAGACGCTCGAGCTCGCATATCGAACCAACCCTGCGATGGGGTACCGCATCCGCGAGGACGTCATGCTGGACGCCATCGAGGGGTACCGGGCGAGGCCGGACAGCTATGCCAGGGAGTACCTGGGGTGGTGGAGCCCGCTGGCGTCCTTCAAGAGCGCCATCGACCCCGCCAGGTGGCGCGAGTGCGCCATCGACATGGCGGACGCGCCGCCCACTGGCAAGGTGGCCTACGGCATACGCTTCGACCCCTCCGGTACCAGGTGCGCCATAGCCGTGGCGACGGTCGCCGAGGACAGGCTGCCGCACGTCGAGCTGGTGAGCGACGAGAACATCACGGCCACCGGCACCGGCTGGGTGGCCGACTTCATCGTCGAGCGTCAGATGACGTCATCGATGTTCGCAATCGACGGGCGCGGCAACGCCGACGCCGTGGCCGCCGAGCTCAAGGCGCGCGGCGTCCAGCCGCGCTCGTTCGTCCGCTGCGGCACGCGCGAGGTCATAGCGGCCAGCTCGATGCTGGTGAACGCCGTGCGCGAGCTGGCGATAACGCACCTGGACGACCCGGTTCTCCAGGAGAGCGCGGCGACCTCGGGGCGCAGGCCGATAGGCTCCGCCGGTGGCTTCGGCTTCGGCGGCGAGTACGCGGGCCCCGTCGAGGCGGCCTCGCTCGCCCTGTGGGCCGTGCGCACCAGCACCTACGACCCGACTAGGGAAGGAAGGATAGGATGACCGACGGACCAGGAGCATGGACCGTGGCCGAGCAGATCTCGGGCGGGATCTCCGGCATCAAGGACGCTGCCGGCATGGGCGCGGGCGTCAGGGAGTGGGCCGACAGGCTCGCCGACGAGTACGACGCCCACGTCGCCCACAACGCGCTCGTCCGCAGGTACTTCGAGGGCAACGTCCGGGTCAAGGACTACGGCGCCGGCGCCGACACGCCATGCGACCAGACTTGCTACTGGCCGGCCAAGGCCGTGGACGCCCTGGCGGAGCGCGTGCGCCTCAGGGGCTTCTCCTTCGACGACGGCGAGGCCGACCCCGACCTCGAGGCCGTCATGCGCAGGTGCGGCTTGGTCAACGCCTACAACCGATACGTGCCCGCCAAGTACGTGAACGGGTGCATGGCGGCCACGGTGACAACGGACGGCACCGGGGCGCGCGTGCGCTTCCACTCGGCCGACACGTTCACCGCGATACCCGACCCCGACTTCGGGCACGGCGTGGTGGCAGCCGGCCTGGCGATCGCCAGGCGCGAGAGGACGGCCTGGTCGCGCGAGCGCGAGGTGCCGACCATCGTGAACCTGCACCTGCCGGGCAACGTCGTGGAGTGCCGCCAGGTGGGCCCCGGCGAGTGGGTGGCGGAGGACGGCCCCAGCCGCGAGCCGGAGCCAACGCTCTACGTCTTCGCCCACAAGCCGATGGGGTCGTCCGCCCCCTTCGGGCGCACGCGCATCAACCGCTTCGTGCGCGACATCACCGACGACGCAATCCGCTGCCTGTGGCACATGCAGATCTCGGGCGCGTACTACTCGGTGCCCAAGCTGCTGTTCCTGAACCTGACGAGCCGCCAGTACGACGCGATGCTGGAGGGCAAGGACAAGTTCCAGCTGGACAAGGTGCTCCTGGCCGAGCAGAACCCGGACGGCTCCACCGCGCAGATCTCGCAGCTGTCGGGCAACAGCCCGCAGCCCTTCATCGACGAGCTCATGGCGCTCGCCAAGCAGTTCTCCGGCATCACGAGCGTGCCGCTGAACAGCCTGGGCATCGTCCAGGACAACCCGTCCTCCGCCGAGGCCATCCAGGCCGCCCGCGAGGACATCTGCCTGGTGGCAGAGCAGGACATAGCGGATGACAGGGAGATCATCGAGCACGTGGCCCGCGTGGCCATGGCCGTGGAGGGAAACTCAACCGTGGCCGAGCTGGCGGGCTCGCAGCTCTCCTGCCACGCCAACTACCGCGAGCCGATGCTGCACAGCCGCTCCGAGATGGCCGACTGGGCCGTCAAGGTGGCCTCGATGCGCGAGGGCTTCGGCTCCACGGACTTCGCCGCGACGGCGGTCGGGATCCCCGACGCCGACCTGGCCAGCGTCAAGAGCGACGAGCGCCGCCAGAAGGCGGCATCCATAGCCTCGGGCATCTTCGGAGGTGCCAATGCAAACGATCCCGGCCAGCTGGGTTAGGGCGTTCTCCGCCTCGCTGTCGCAGCTCTCCGGCCGCATGAGGGCAATGCTCGAGGCCGAGCTCCTGGAGGTCGACTACTCGGACGTCGCCGAGGCGCGCGAGCAGGTCGTGGAGATCATGGAGACCTACTGCGGCCTCTCGGCTGACGCGGCTTCCGAGATCGCGGTCGAGTTCTACGACGGCATCCGCGAGGCCCACCTGGGCGAGAGGCTCGGGGCCGAGCCCGCAGTGTCGCGCAGGCCGGGGGGCATCGAGGGGGCCGTGAGGGCCTTCGCACAGGACCTGGCGGACGGAAAGCCGCCCGAGCGGTTCCGGCGCAAGTGCCTGGACAGGCTCGACTACGAGACGCGCCTGGCCGCGAACGAGTGCGTTCGCGCCAACGCGGAGCGCGACCCGGCCAGGCCGCGCTACGCGCGCGTCCCCTCTGGAAACGAGACGTGCAGGTTCTGCATCATGCTGGCATCGCGAGGCTTCGTGTACCGCTCCGAGGGGCTCGCCTGGCACGCCCACGCGAACTGCGACTGCGTCATCGTGCCCGGCTTCGAGGGGATGACCGAGGTCGAGGGGTACGACCCGGAGTACTACAGGGACTGCTACGCGCATCCCGAGAACCACCCCGAGATCCGCGAGGCCCTCAACGCTCGCAGGCGCGAGCTGTACGCGGAGAGCGTCAAGTCGGAGCGCAAGTCTGCCCGCAAGGTGGCTAAGGCGGAGGAGGCAGAACGACGCAGGGTCGCAGCTCTCAGCGACGAGGCTAAGGTCGTCTTCGGGAGCAAGCAGTTCGTCGATACGTTCGGAAATGCCACTGCCAGTCGCACTGAATCGGCTATCGATGATGCCATGAAGTCAGAGGACGGCCGCCGCATCAATGCGGCCAAACTGCTCTCCAGGGATATCGAGGATGGCTTCGATATCGAGCTGACCGCCACTGGCGGGAGCAAGTACCTGACCGGCACAGGAAATGTCAAGCTCGACAAGGACGGCGCGTCATCCGTGAGGACCATCGCGCACGAGCTGGCCCACAGGCGAGACGAACTGAGCGCGCTCAGCTATACCGTGAGCAAGATCGGCCGCGATGGCCCAGTCGAGCTTCCGAGAACGACCTCGACGGGCAGCTGGTCGTCCATGGACTTCGAGCATGGCAACTGGACGCTCGCGTCGAGATTCGAATTGAATAAGAGCGGCGTCACGCCCGCATGGAAGGCCCTCAAGAAGCGGCTGGGGGTGAAGAGCGATGATGAGGCTAAGGCGAAGCTGGTCCAACTTCGCAAGAAGGCAGGTTTGAGCAAGAATGATGCCGAAAGCTTGTCTGATATCGTCCAGGCCGCAAGCGACGGCAAGGTGAGTCTCGGCTATGGTCACGACTATCGCAAGGATGTCGACGGCAACGTCATTTTCGACGAGAACGGCAAGCCTGTACCGTACTGGAACGACACCACCCGCGCCATCGAGACGTGGGCGGACTACAGCGCCTCGCTTGTGACTAATGGGCGCGAGGCCAGGCTCATACAGGAACTTTTCCCCGACGAATGCGCTATCATGGACGCGATGATGGAGGTGATGGTCTGATGAAGTACGAATATGAAAAGATGAGCAGCGACGAGATCGATGAGCTTTATTACGACGTCTTCGGTGACTACTTTTTCCAAAACATCAACGACCACACCGACCACCGCCAGGAGATCATCGACTGCATCGAGTCAGGAGTCCCGCAGGGTATTCTTACGAGTAAGACCGTTGGTGGCTGGACCGAGGAAGACGGTATCCCCGGCGTGGACTTCGTCTTGTAGGAGCCATCATGCGCGACTATGTCCTGATGCGCCAGGTTCTGGCTGCGGCCGTCGCCCACGGACCTGACGACGGCATTGCCGACTTCTTCAGCCTCGGGGACTCCAGGGCAGTCGAGGCTGAGCTCGCTCGCCTGTCCTCTGACGGCCTTCTGGAGGCGACTCTGAGCTATGACTCCTTCGGTTGTCTTACAGGATGCGATGTGGGCAGCCTCACCGACGAGGGCGCCGTCTTCTTCCGCCTGGTTGAGAATGCGGACGTATGGCGGATCGTCCACTCTACTCTCAAGGCTGCGGATGTGGACATCTCCTATCCGCTCCTCAAGGAGGTCTGCGAGGAGATCGTCAAACGCTACGTCATGAAGTTCATCCCGGAGTAATTCCTATTTTCAGGAGAACGGCTTTACGGGCCCCTCGGGGCCCTTTTCCATGACCATCGACAGGGAGGGGAGACGGAATGGCTGAGATGACAATCAGGGAAGACCTGGTGGAGGTCGGCGAGGCAGAGCGGAGGGATCCGGGGTCACCCAGCGCATCAGACGTCAGGGACGAGCTGAGGAGCTTCGTCATCCGCACCGCCAGGAAGGGCGGGGCGGCGACCCCCGCCGAGCTGGACGCCATGGCGAGGGTCGCCGAGCTGGTCTGCTAGGCCAGGGAGGCGTTGAGCTCCCTTAGCTTTTCGAAGACCGTGGCGAGGAAGGCCGCCGTGGCATCGGGGTCGTGTATCACGACAGGGGCCTTGTCGCCGGCGCTGCCGACCACGGATTCCGTGATCTCGGCAGCCATCTTCAGCAGATCAGACTCTTCGAATCGCGTCAATCGAATCACCTCCTTCCGGAGGCAAGTTTAGGAAAGAGGGCCCCGGCAAGGGGCCTCATTCATGACAATCGAGAGAGGTGAGAGGGAGATGTCCGACAACAAGGCGGCGCCGCGCAGCGGCGGCCTCGGCTTCATGAGCTTGCTGGGGCTGCTCTTCATCGGCCTCAAGCTGGCAGGGCTCATCGACTGGGAGTGGTGGGTCGTGCTGTCGCCCCTGTGGGGGACGGTCTTCTTCTGGCTCGCCGTTCTCGTCGCTGCCTGGCTAATCTTGCAGGCGAAGGACGACTGGTCGTAAGACAAACGCAATACGGCGTCGTACGCCATCAGGTGAATCGGGCCCCGCACGGGGCTCTTTTCATATCGGCCCGCATGAGCCCGAAATCATGCGACCCACCTACCGCGCGCAGGGACAGCGCGCGCCGACACCGGCTGGGGCCGGGGGAAGGAGTCCGGAATGGACCCGAAGGAAGACACTCCGCAAGAGGAGGGCACCAAGCAGGCGCAGAGCCCCTCAGCTGAGGGCTCTGGCCAGGAGCGCACCTTCACCCAGGACGAGGTGAACGCCATCGTCCAGGAGCGGCTCAAGAAGGAGCGCGCGAAGTACGAGGGGTACGAGGAGTACAGGGCGAAGGCCGAGCAGGCCGATGGCATGGCCGAGCAGATGGCCTCCCTCGAGGCCGAGCGCGACGCGCTCGCAGCGGAGAAGGCGCATCGCGAGCTCGTCGCGAAGGTCGCAGCCGAGGCGGGGCTTCCCGCCGAGGTGGTGTCCCTGCTCTCGGCCACGGAGGAGGATGCGCTCGCCGAGCAGGCGGCGCTCCTGAAGGCCCAGGTGCCCGCGCACCCCGCAAGGACAGACGATGGCGGCGGCAAGGCCGCCGCGCCCAGGACGGCGGCGCAGATGTTCGCCGATTCCCTGGGCGACATTCTCTAGGAAGGAGGGCACAATGCCCACCGACATCAACCGCGCAACGACCAACGTCATCCTCGACCCCGAGGTCTCCGGCGAGATCTGGGCGAAGACCATCGAGGAATCCGCGTTCATGCAGCTCGCCCGCAAGATCTCCATTCCCGGCCCCGGCGTCAAGGTGCAGACCATCGCCGGCGAGCCGACCGCCGACTGGGTCGACGAGACGAACCTCAAGCCCATCTCGACGCACTCGTTCGACAAGAAGGTCATCACGCCGTACAAGCTCGCGGTCATCGAGCCGTTCTCCGAGGAGTTCCGACGCGACAAGAAGGGCCTCTACGAGGAGTGCAAGAACCGCCTTCCCTACGCCCTGTCCAGGAAGTTCGACGAGACCATCATGGGCACCACCGCGCCCGGCACCGGCTTCGACGTCCTGGGCGGCGCGTCCACCACGTCCATCAAGCCCGCGGGCAACGTCACCGTCTACGACAAGTTCGTTGCCGTCGACGCCGCGATCTCCGCTGCCGACGGCATCATGGATGGCATTGCCCTCGCCCCGCAGGGCAAGAGCATCGTCATCGGAGCCGTGGACAACGTCGGCCACCCGGTGTTCACCGCGGGGGTCGGCTCAGGCACCGTGGGCAACATCCTGGGCGCCCCTGTGGCCGTCAAGAAGGGTGTCTACAAGGCCGGCACCCCGGCTATCGTCGGCATCGCGGGCGACTTCTCCAATGCCGTCTACGGCACTGTCGAGGGCATCAAGATGTCCATCTCCGACCAGGCGACGCTCGTCGACGGCGACAAGGTCATCCCGCTGTTCCAGTCCAACATGTTCGCCGTGCGCTTCGAGATCGAGGTCGCGTTCGCGGTCAAGGACGTCAACCAGTACATGCTGCTCACCAACGCGACGGAGTAGCCATGATGGAGATGAGGGCTCCGAACGGAGTGGTCATCCGGGCATCCGAGGATGCTGCAGCCAGGATGGCGGACATGGGCTTCGAGCGCGTCGCGCGAGAGCCCGCCAAGCCCGCCGAGGAGAGGGCCGAGCCCAAGGCCGCAAAGCCGAGGGCGAAGAAGGCCCGCAAGTAGGGAGGTGGCCCATGGCCTACGCGGAAGTCCCGGACTACGAGGCCCTCTACGGGGCCGTGGGAGACCAGGGCATGCTCGAGGCCAAGCTGGGGGCGTGCTCGGTCGTCATCGACGCCGAGCTCGCCTCCCATGGCCGAAGCGCCGAGGGGGTATCCGACGCGCTGCTGCGCCTGGTCTGCTGCCAGATGGTCGAGCGGCTCATGCCCGCCGCCGGGTCGGACGTGCCGACCGGCGCGACCTACATGAGCGAGACGGTCGGCCCCTACACGCACGGATATTCGTTCAAGGAGCCCTACGGCTCCCCGAGGATGCGCGACGACGAGCTGCGACTGCTCCTGGGCCAGGGCTCGGGGGCCCGCATGGCCTGGGCGCCGATTGGGGGCGGCCATGAGTAGGTGGCCGCCCGCGGTCTCGGCGACCGTGCTCTCTCCCGCAGACGGCGCGGCAGACCCCTTCGGCCACACGGCAGACGGCTGGGCCGAGGTCTGGCATGGCGAGGTAGTCCCGGCGCCCGCCACGGGCGCCGATGTCGAGGCGTCCAACCGCCCCGACGGCACGCGCGCAGACCTGACGCTGCACTTCCCGGAGTGTTGCGACGTCGCGCTCCGGGGATGCCGGGTGATGCTGGGCGCGCCCTACGGCGGCCCGTACGAGGTCATCGGGAACCCGATGCCCTACGGCAAGCCGCTCGTGGGGTACCGCATGCCCGCCGACGTGAGGATGGTGGAGGGCTGATGGCCGTGAGATACAAGCCGAGCGCAGTAGGCTCGACGCAGCTGCTCAACAGCCCGGAGATGATCGCGGGCATAGACGCCATCGTCCAGGGCATCGCGGCGCGCGCCAACGCGATGAACCATCACGGCGGCGAGTACGTCGCCGACACCCGGCCCGGCCGCAGGCGCTGCCACGGCATGGCCAAGACGGGAGACATCCACGCGATAGTCGACAACACGTACCACAACACGCTGCTCAAGGCGATGGGAGGCGGCTGATGGACGCAGAGGCGCATGTCATCGCATACCTGTCCGAGGCGCTCGGCGTGCGCGTGTCGGCGGACGTCCCGCCCGACAGGCCGGACGAGCTCGTCACCGTGGAGCAGCTGGGCGCCCAGTACGGCGACCACGCGCTCATCGGGCACCCGTCGCTCGCCATCCAGTCCTGGGCGCCGACGCGCTACCGGGCTGCGGAGCTCGCCAGGGGCGTGCACGAGGCCATGATGGCCCTGCCGCTCGCCGGCGGCCCCGTCACGCACGTCTCGCCCTCGGGCCCCTACAACTTCCCCACGAGGGAGCACCCCCGCTACCAGGCGGCGTACACCCTCACCACACACGAGTAAGGAGGCGGCCAACATGGCTACCAACGCATCCAAGGTCAACATCGGCCTTGCCGACTACACGACGGGGGCGGTCACCCACGGCCCCGTCATCACCGGGAACATCCCCGACACCCTCGCCAAGGCCGAGACCGCCACGAGCGGCTTCGCCAAGAGCGGGTACTGCGACGAGGCCGGCCTGGAGATGTCGATGGACTACTCCACAAACGACCTCAAGGAGTGGAACGGCGCGACGGTGCGCAAGCTGCTCGAGTCCTTCGACGGCAGCTTCACGTTCAACCTCATGCAGGCGTTCTCCTACGAGGACGCGTGCATCGCCTTCGGCGAGGAGAACGTCACCAAGACCGCCGCGACCTCCACGAAGGGCGAGCAGCTCCACATCAAGGTGGGTGCGCACCTGCCCGAGCGCCAGGCGTGGTGCTTCAACATGAAGGACGGCGACACCGCCATGAAGGTGCTCGTCCCGTGCGGTCAGGTGACCTCGCTCGACTCCATCACCTTCGTGGCCAACGACGCCATCAAGCTCCCCGTCACGGTGAGCTGCTACGACGATGGCAGCGGCACGGGCGATTCCATCCACATCTACACCGACGACGGAAAGACGAGCGCCTAGCGCACTTGGAGGGGATGCCGGATGTTCGAGTTAGGGAACAGGGACCAGTACATCGAGGTTCTGGTGCAGGGCGAGGACGAGCCGCGCCGGCTGCCGCTCGCCGGATCGATGTCGGTGAGCGATGGCATGGCGTTCGCCAAGGTCGACCGACTGCCGAAGGCGAAGAGGGACGAGGCGATGATGGACATCATCCTCGAGTTCTTCCGCAAGCACCTCGGCGACGACGTCGTCGACTCCATGAGCATGTCCGACTTCGAGGCCCTCGCCGAGGTTTGGCAGGGGGCGTCGGACGGGGAAGGCGTCGGCGCGGGGGAATCGCAAGCCTCGCCGCAGTCATAGCAGACCACGGCGGGGCGCTCGAGCACGACCTCATGCGCATGACCCGCTTCACGCTGGACGACCTGGGAGGGGCGCTCTCTTGGAGGGCGCTCCTCCACTTCGTGCGCTACCTGGGCGGGGAATCCGCCCTCAAGCGCGAGGTGGATCCACCGGGCGAGGAGGAGCAGTGGGCGTCGGGCGCGCTCGTGGCACCGCTGCTCGCGGACGTCATCGACGCCATCAACTGGTTCAACTGGTCGTTCATCGCTGCCAACTCGAAGAAGGGCCGCAAGCCGAAGCGGCCGAAGCCCGTGCGCAGGCCGTGGCTCACCGACGAGCAGCTCGGCGTCCGACGCGTCGGGCGGGGAGGGATCCCCGTCCAGGACTTCGACGCCTGGTGGGAGTCCCGCATGAGCAAGGCACGAAAGCGCTCCAGGAAGAGGAAGGGGGCATAGCATGGCAATCGAGCTGGGCCATGCCTACGTGACCATCATCCCTGAGATGAAGGGCGCCCACGCCAAGATCGCCTCCGAGCTGGGCGACGAGTCGCTCGGCCGGGAGGTGGGCACCCGCATCGGCCGCGGCATCACGTCGGGCGTCACCACGAGCGCGGGGACGCTCCCTGCGGTCTTCGCGGGGATAGCCTCGAAGTCGGCCGCGACGTTCCAGCGCGCCTTCTCGAAGGTGGCATCGGCGTCATCGAAGGCGTTCGAGCCGCTCGTGAGCGAGTCCAGGCGCGTCTCCGACAGCGTCGCCCTCAACGTATGGCAGGGGCTCGACGGCGCGGCCAAGTCGGTCGCGAGCGCGTTCAGGGGCGTCGGTGCATCCATCAAGTCGAACTTCTCGACGTCGATCGCGGCCAATGCGTTCCGGCCGCTCGCCGAATCCGCAAGGTCGGCGATGTCATCCATCTCGCAGACCTTCTCCTCCGCGGGCTCGCGCATCAAGTCGGCGTTCGCGAGCGCCACGGGAGCGGTCACGGGCGTGGTTCGCGGAATCGGCCTCGCGGTGTCAAACGCGCTTCCCAAGCCCTTCAAGCAGGCGGCGCAGAAGCTCCCCGATGCGTTCAAGTCGGCATCGGGCAAGGTCGGCTCGGTCATCCAGGGCATAGGCTCCAAGATCAAGTCGATACTATCGCGCTCGGGCTCGGAGGGCGGCCAGGCGGCGGGCTCCGCCATCGCGCAGGGAATCTCCGCGAAGGCAGTGGCCATCGGCAACATCCTCTCGGGAATCGCCTCGAAGGCGTTCTCGGCGCTCGGCGACACGATCTCCAACGGCATATCGCGCTCCGACACCCTCAACTCTTTCAAGCGAACCATGGAGACGATGGGGGAGACCGGCGCGCAGGCTTCCATCGACAAGATCAAGGGCGGACTCGACGGCCTGCCCACCTCCACGGCCGAGCTCGCCGCGTTCGTCGGCCAGGTCAAGGCCACTGGGCAGTCGCTCGAGCGCTCGACCGACATCGGGCTTGCGTTCAACAACGCGATGCTCGCGGGCGGCCAGGGGGCGGAGGCCGTGGCCAACGCCCAGGAGGGCTACCGCTCCATCCTGGTGAAGGGCAAAGCAGACCAGGAGCAGTGGCTGCGCATGGTGGACGCCGCGCCCGACTCGATGCGCCAGCTCGCCGAGTCGATGCTCGGCGCGGGCAAGAACCAGGAGGATCTGCGCAAGGCCATCAACGACGGCACCATATCGCTCGACGACTTCAACTCCGCGCTCATCGGGCTCAACGAGGGCGCGGGCGGCTTCGCCGAGCAGGCGCTCTCGGCAACGGGCGGCATCGAGACCTCGATGGGGCTCATACAGAGCCGCCTGGGACAGCAGTGGTACAAGATCATCGACGCCATCGGCGGCGAGAGGATAGCGGGAGCCATCAACGCCGTCACCTCTAAGTTCAACTACTTCGGCGACGTGGCGGTCGAGGCCGTCAAGGGCATCATGGAGGGCTTCGACCTGCAGGCCCTCGCCGACGGCTTCTCCTGGCTGCCGAAGACCGCCGACGATTGGAAGGCGGCGCTGGCCCCCGCTCGCGAGATGGCCAAGGTGCTCGGGGCCGGGTTCGGCCAGGGAGCATCGCAGGTGCTCGCGTCCATCGGCGACTACATGGGCAGGCTCGGCGCGACCATATCGGACGTCGCCGCCAAGCTGTCCGGGCCCTTCGGCGGCGCTCTGTCCATGGTGGGCGGCTGGGTCTCCGGCATCGCCTCGACCGTGGGCGAGCTGCTGCTCTCGGCCATCCGGGGCGTGGGCGACTGGCTCGCCGCCAACGCGCCGATGCTGGGCGAGATAGGCTCCAAGATAGGTGAGATAGGCTCCAAGATAGGCGGCCTTCTCGTCTCCGCGATCCAGACGGTCGCGCCGATAGTGGCCAACATCGCCTCCGCGCTGCTGCCAGTGCTCTCGGCCGCGCTCGACGCGGTCTCAGGCGCGGTCGACTTCCTCGTCGGGCTGTGGGATCTGCTGGTGGCCGCGCTCACGCCGGTCATGGAGGCGCTCGCCCCCGTCGGCGAGGCGCTCCTCGACATCGCGGAAGGGGCGCTCAAGACGCTCGGGGACGCTCTCTCGGGGGCCGGCGAGTGGTTCGAGGGCTTCAAGGAGACGGCCACGGACGCCATCCAGGGCCTGCTCGACTTCGTGCAGCCCGCCATCGACCTGCTCAACAGCGTGCTGGGAGGCATCGGCGACTTCGTGAAGGACCCGGTGGGGACGATCCAGCGCGGCGCCGAGTCGATCGCGGGCGCCTTCAAGGGCGCGAGCGACGGCGTCGGCAAGTCGAGCAAGAGCATGGCGACGTCGGCCTCGCAGCAATCCAGGACGATGCAGGACAGCGTGACGCAGAGCGCATCGCGCGCGTCGACCGGCGCGCAGAGGTCGTGGTCGCAGATGGCGGGCGTGGCCGAGAGCAAGTTCGAGTCGATGCGCTCGACCGTGTCCTCCAAGTCGCAGAGCGCGGCGAGCTCTGTCCAGGCGAGCGCGAGCAGGGCGGTGAGCGCCTGGGGCAGGAGCGCGACGATGAGCCTCAAGGCCGACACGAGCGCGGCCAACGCCGCGATGCAGAACTTCAAGAGCTACTGGGCCAACCAGTCGGTGACAATCAAGGCCCGCGTCTCGGCCGACCTGTCGAGCACCGCCCACGGCAAGAACGGCACCATGGCCGCGGGCGGCGTGATACGGCACGCGGACGGGTTCATCGCCAACAGGCGCGGCCCCGGGGTGGCGCTGCCGCCCACCCACATCGTGGGCGAGGCTGGCGCGGAGGCGGTTATCCCGCTCACCAACAGGCGCTACGTCGCGCCGTTCGCGAAGACGGTCGCCGACTTCGTCGAGCCCGGGGGCTCGACGCTCAACCAGACGAACAACTACCACATCTACGAGCGCGATGATGCCTACGCCACCGCCGCCATCTTCGGCAGGCGCTCGGCTCGCGCGGCCATGGGGGTGATCGGATGAGGACGCCCGCCAGGATGGAGCTGCGCGGCCGCGATGGCCTCGTGACGCTGCACTCGGGCGGCATCGACTCGGGGCTCGCCATCTCCGACGGTGGCATAGAGGGCTGGTACTCCACGCCCGACCCCAAGGTCGAGCTCGTCGAGCGGCAGTCGGGCGACGGCGCCCATGCGGTCCCCGACGATGCGGTCCTGTACGCGGCGCGCGTCATCTCCGTCGGCATCCACGCCATAGGCGGAGATTCCGGGCGCGATGCCACGCTCGCCCTCATGGCGGAGCTGGGCAAGCTCGCACATCAGAACGTGCAGGCCAGGCTCGTCGACTCCGAGGGCGACACCTTCGCCAGGGGCTTCCTCTCGGTCGAGTGGGACGCCGGCGCGCGCCACGAGGAGGCGGCATCGGGCTCGCTCACGATAACGTGCGCCGACAACCGGCGCTACTCGAGCTCGCCCAGGACGGCGTACCTGACGCCATCGGCCACCGACTCGGGAGGGCTGCTCTACGACGATGGCGCGGCCTACCTGCTCTCGCCGGTGCAGTTCGGGGGAGAGGCCCCCACGTCGAACGCCTGCACCGTCTCGAACTCCGGGACCTCCGCCGCATACCCGACCATCACGGCCTCGGGCAGCTTCCCGCGGGGCATCAGGCTCTCCGGGCCATGGGGCGAGCTCTCATATCCGCAGGCCATCGGCAGCGGGGCCCCGCTCGTGCTCGACTGCCTGACGCGCACGGCGTCCGTGCTCGGGGTCGACGTGACCCGAGCGCTCTCCAAGCGCGACTTCCCGGCCGTCCCGGCTGGCGGATCGTGCTCGATCAACCTGCTCGCCTCCGGCACCGGTACGGTCGCCGTAGAGGTGCGCGACACCTACGTATAAGGAGGGACGATGGCAGACTCCTCTGTCGCATTCGGCGTGCGCAACGTCGACACGGTGGGCACCACGGACGTGGCGCTCCGCAAGATCTTCGGGGCGCTCTACCCGACCAAGGGGATCATCAGCGGATGCGCCGTCAGCGGGCGCTCCAACCTGGCGTACAACGTCGCCGAGGGCGTCGTCTCGTGCTCGAAGGGCGCTTCGGACGGCTCGACCCTTGCATGGGTGCCCGCAGGCACCACGCCGGCCGTCGCCGCCAACTCGAGCTCATACGCTCGGCTCGACGCCGTGTGGGTTGAGGCGCACGACGCCACCCAGGGCGATGCGGACAACCTGGTCACGCTCGGCGTGACCCAGGGCACCGCCGCCGCGAGCCCCGCGGTTCCGACGATCCCGACCGGCGCGACGCTGCTCGCGGTGATGAGCATGCCGGCGGGGGCGACGAAGACATCGAGCGCGAGCGTCAGCTCCAAGGGTGTCGGGGCCATCCCATACGGCTCGAGCCTCGGCGTGCTCGTCGACAAGACCGACACCGCCAACCAGTCCGTCCTGCCCGCCAGCGAGTACGACTACGCGGCCGGCACGTTCACGCTGCCGACCAAGCGCATGGTCGACATCAAGCAGACCTTCACGCTGCTGTGCGGCTCGCAGGAATCATCGGCCTACGCACGAGTGCTCATAGACGGCACGCAGGTGTGGCAGGGCGAGGTCCACGTCTTCCCATCCTTCGCCACCTCTCAGTATTTCGAGGCTTCCGTAGAGCTGGAGGCGGGAACCCACTCCATCCAGGCCAAGCTGAAGCGCGGAGTGCGCGGCGATACCGTCAAGCGGTACTGGAGCAAGAGCGGATGGGCCGGCCAGCATCTCCAGGTGGTGGACGCCGGAGCGGTGACGTAGCCATGTGGCGCTGCTACACGATGGACACGATGAGCGGCGCGCTCGGGGTTCCCATCGACATACCGTCGATGGGCTGGACGGTGTCCATCTCCGACTGCTCGCTCTCGACCACGCGCGACAAGGGCGTCGCGGGGTACACCTCAGGCGGGCTCGAGCTGCCATGGACGGCGGTCCCGGGCGCGAGCCGCGAGGCAAGGGCGCGCGAGCTGGCGAGCATGCGCAGGTCGATCGTGCTCATGTGGGAGGAGGGCGGGGAGCGCATCCCCGTCGTGGTCGGGGCAATCGGGCCGAGAGTTGACCGATGGCTCGACACCTCATTCGAGCTGGTGAGCATGCTCGACCTGCTGGACATGCGCATCCTGGTGGACGAGGGCTCATTCGGCAAGGGGAGCCCCACAGGAACCACGACCAAGGACATCGCCTACAGGTCGATGTCGCTGCGCGGAATCGCCTCGGACATGGGGAGGCGCTGCACTGACAGCAAGCCGGGCGGGACGCTGCCCATCGACTGGACGTACGTCGGCGAGACCGGCAGGCACGACCGCACCTACTACGGCTACAACGTCTCGAACAACTCCCTCGCGAAGCTCCTGGAGGAGATCACGAACGTCCAGGGTGGCCCCGATATGCAGCTGAGACCCTACCTGGCGGACGAGACCCACGTCAGGCATAGGCTCGAGATGGGGACGGACGCCCATCCCGCGCTCGACCAGGCGGGCGTCGTGCAGACGCTCACCAGCTTCCCCGGAGGCGGCACGCTCGAGAACGTCGAGGTGGCGCACCTGGGCCCGGTCATGCGGGTCTACGGCTACGGAGCGGGCCAGGACAAGGCCATGCTCTGCTCGCTCGCCGAGGACAGGACGCTCCTCGAGCAGCGCGACCCGTGGCCGCTCGTCGAGGAGGCGCATGGGTTCACCGACGACTCCAACCTCGATCTGCTCTCGAGGCACTCCCGCGCGAGGCTGGCGGCGAGCTCGAGGCCGGTCTGCCAGGTGTCGGGCGACATCTGGCTCGATGATGCGCGCACGCCGGGGCTCTCCGACTTCTGGCCAGGGCAGCTCGTCAACGTCGCGATCGAGGGGCACCCGGGGCTTCCCGACGGCTCCTACGAGATGCGGCTCATGGAGATGAGCGGCGACCAGTCCTCGCAGGCGAGGCTGACCTTCGACGTGATGCCCGACCCATGGGAGGCATAGATGATCCACGAGAAGCTAGATGGGCTCATGACGCCCATGGAGAAGATGGCGCGCGTCTCGATGGCCGGGCTTGCGGCGGCCACCTCGCCACAGACCGCACCATCCGGCGCAATCTCGCTCGACAACGCGGACGGCACCCGCACCATCATCGGCGAGGTGTCCAACGGCGAGGACAACCCCTCCTACACCATGGCAACCCACGTGGGCGACACCACGCCCCCCGGCATCCCCACCGGAATCACCGCCACGTCCCGCTCGGGCGTCGTGGTGGTGGAATGGGACGGCACCCTGGCAGGCGGCATCCCCGATGACTTCTTCTGCATCCGCATCTACCTGGACGGCGAGGAGCTGGGGGCATTGTCCGAGGCGGGCTCCGTGGCATCGGCGACGCTCGAATCGGGAACCACCCACAGCGTCACCGCGACCTCCGAGGACGACTGCTGCCTGCCCGACGGCACCCCGGCGCACAACGTCTCCGAGCCCACGACGGCAATCACCGTCACCGTGGATGATGACGTGGCAGCTGTCGCCGAGGCGGTGGAGGAGGCCCGCGAGATAGCCGACGCGGCCAAGTCCGAGGCCGACGCGCACGCCGCCATAATCCCCGTCATCCAGCAGGACATCGCCGACTTCAAGGACGAGGTCGAGGCCGACTACTACACCAAGACCGACGTGGACGAGGTCACGGGTGCGATAACCTCGGAGATGAGGGCGAGCTACCGCGACTCCATCGCAAGGAACCTCAGCCCCTTCTACGCGCACGACTTCCAGGACGTGTACAACGCGACCTCCAACCCCGACGGCTACTGGACGGAGACGCCCGCCAACGCCACCCAGCTGACGGACGGATGGGCGCACATCACGCTCCCCAACGCGAGCGGCACGGGGACGATGTACTCCCGAACCTACGTCAGGCCGATGGCGAGCGTCCCCGACAACGCGACGCTGCTCATCGAGGTCGAGAATCTCGTGACGAACGTGACCTCCACGACCACCAAGCCGCGCCTATGGTTCAACCCGAACATGAGCAGCTCGCAGATGGGCGGCGCGATACCGTATCTCATGGAGGATGGCGTCTACCGCGTGGCCCTGACCAAGAACAGCAACCTCTCTCCGACGCACTTCGCGCGGTGGTGGTGGGGCATCGAGAATGGCGGCACCGCCGAGTTCGACGCCCGAATCTCCGTCTACGAGGGCACCTACGACGGCCCCTTCAAGCCCTACGTCACCCAGCAGGACGAGCTTGGGCGCACCTACGTCGAGACGGCCAAGTACACCGTAGACCAGACGGGGGTCACCGCGAGGCTCGACGCCAACTACCAGGCCATCGAGACGGTCTCGGGCGATTTGGAGGACTACAAGGACGCCAACGACGCTGCCGTGGCCGCAATCCAGTCCCAGGTGGACGGCCAAATCGAGGCGTGGTACTACTCCGTGGAGCCGACGCTGCAGAACGAGCCTGCCGTGAATTGGACTACCGAGGAGTTGCGCGAGCGGCATCGGGGCGACATCTACTACGACATCACCACGGGCCACTCGTGGCGCTGGATGAAGGACGGCTCCACGTGGCAGTGGCAGGCCATCCCCGACTCAGATGCGGCGGCGGCATTGGCCGAGGCGCAGGCGGCGCTGGCCAAGGCGGGCGAGAAGCGCCGCATCTTCACCAGCACCCCGGTTGCCCCCTACGACGTGAACGACCTGTGGCTCAGGAGCTTCACCGAGACCATCGAGGTGGGCGGCGAGCAGCAGACCTCGACGGGGCCGGAGATTTGGTACTCAACGCAGCTCCGCACGGGCGACGGCACCCCGAACGGCAGCTACCACGAGTCCGACTGGCAGCGCTGGATAAGGAGGACGGTGGACTACTCCCAGTACGCCAACTACGAGTTCCAGACCGACCATGCGCTCTCGCAGCTCGGGGACAGCCTGGAGACCACCCAGGGCGACGTGACCGCCGTGACCGAGCGCGTGTCCACGGTGGAGCAGGACGCGGCGAGCTGGAAAGCCGAGGTCAAGAGGACGTACGCCACCAAGTCGTCGACGCAGCCCAACCTCAGCCCCTTCTTCGCGCACGACCTCACGGACATCTACAACGCCACAGACAACCCGGACGGCTACTTTTGGAACGACCAGGCCAGCTCGCCCGAGTTGGGCGTCGTCGGCACCCAGCTCAGCGATGGGTGGATGCACTACGAGCTGGACAACTCGGCACGGACTAACTACGCCTGCGTCTACCCTTACCAGCGACCCATCGCCAGCCTGAAGCCCTCGACGGGCTACACGCTGCTCATAGAGCTGCGCAACATGGTCACGGATGCTCCCTACTCGTCATCCTTCAGAATCACGTCGCAGCATGACGATGCGACGCGAATATCGCAGACCGTCAACCCGAACGGCTACGATGACATCTACCTGGCGCGTGGCGGCACCTTCTGCAAGGCGCTTGCTACCAAGCCGGACATGAGCGCCGCGACCCTGTTCTGCCGCCAGTACATCGCCCTCGCCGCTGGCCTCAAGGCTTCATTCGACCTCCGCCTGTCGCTCTATGAGACGGTTTCACCTGAGCTACTGCTCGACACCAACGCGCCTACTCTGACGAAGGTGGACGGCCCGTTCGACCGCTACTTATCGGATGCAAGCAACACGCAGGTCGAGATGACCTACGGCGCAATCTCGGACCCGCCCGAGGAATTAGGGTCGGACGCCCGCTATGGGTTCATCGCTGACTACGATGGCAGCTACAATGGATACCGTGGCCGCTCGCTCGCGTTCTACTCGGGCTCCACCTCGGGCGATGCCCGCCCGACCTTCATGCAGGGCGGCAAGCAGTACCAGGCAACGTGGTGGGCGCGTGTCGTGAGCGGCACCGCCTACGGCAGGGCATACTTCATCAACAACGGCACGAACAACGCGAAGCAGCCCACAGGCGACACGGCGCTGCCCTACACGTCCGAATGGCGGCGCTACACCGTGTCCATAAGGCCGGTCAATCCGTCCTATGCGCGAGCGTACTTCACCGCAGCGTTTGCCGCCAACAAGGCGGGCAAGGTGGAGCTGTGCGGCTTCTCCCTACAGGAGATGGACGCTACCTTCAAGCCCTACGTCACGGGGCAGGACGACCTCTCCAAGACCTACGCCACCAACGCATCGCTCACGCTCACCGACTCTAGAATCAGGAGCGACGTGGCGAGCACGTACCAGTCCAAGGCCGACATGAGCAGCTACTACATCAAGACCGAGGTCGAGCAGCGGGACGATGCCATCACCAGCACCGTCATGTCGAGGGTGGACGGCATCCAGGCGCTCGGGGAGAACCTGCTCAACGACGTGGTGAACCCGTACCTCGTCACCAGCCTCGGGCGCAACGGCTGGCAGGTGGCCTCGGGCGGCAACGGCACGGGCAGCGTCGAGGACGTCACCGACTCGCCGCAGACCGGGGTGACCAAGAGCCTGCGCATCACGGGCAACACGAGCGGACACCGCGACTTCGGCCAGTTCGTGCCGCTGGTGGGCGGGGAGACCTACACCTTCACCGCGTGGGTGCGCTCGCTGTCGGGGACGGTGAACGCGCTGCTGAGGATGTGGGACTCCAAGGCCGAGGCGAGCAAGACCATCTCGGTGGGCGCTGAGTGGCAGCGCATCTCGGTGTCCATGACGCCGACCGCGGCGGCGAGCAACATCAGAATGCTCATGGGCATCAATGGGGCGGGCGGCATCGAGTACCTCGCCCCCGTCCTCGTGCAGGCCAACACCTCCTACGTGATGCAATCCACCTTCGAGCAGACCACCGAGGGCATGGACGGCAGAATCACCACCGCACGCGCCATGGCCGGATGGTACGGCACCTGCTCCACGGCGGCGGCCACGGCGGCGAAGGTCGTGACGGTGGTCGGCCTGACCGAGCTTGTGGACGGCACGCAGATAACCATCCGGTGCTCCACCGCATCCACCACGAGCGTCCCCACCATCAACGTCAACGGGCTGGGGGCAAAGGCCGTGTGGCACGCCGGGGCGGTCACCGCCACCAGCAACGAGCTCAGATGGGGCACGGGCGCGGAGATAACCTTGCTCTACGACGGCACGAAGTTCACGACCGTGGGACAGCCCAAGTCCTACGCGACCTCATGCTCCACCGCAGCCGCCACCGCGGCCAAGGCCGCGACCGCGACAGGGTTCGTCCTCTGCAAGGGCGCGACCGTGGCGCTTCAGATGACCAACGCGAACACGGCGAACAACACGACCCTGAACGTCAGCGCGACCGGGGGCTACGAGATTTACCTCAACGGCGCGAGGCAGACCACCGCCAACGCAGCCGACACCACCTGGGCGGCGGGCGGCAACGTGACCTTCTGCTTCGACGGCAGGTACTGGCGCATGGGCGAGGGCTCGGCCATTGCCAAGGCCAACGCGGAGGCCACCCTGCGAGAGACGCTCATCAGGCAGTACTCCGGGGGCGTGCTGGCGGGCTACGTGGGCAACACGTTAGCCGCGCTGGTGAACGCGGCAGGCAGCTTCGACGTGGTGTCGACCACGTGGAGCGGCGGCGAGCCCACAGTCACCGGGACGCTGGCTTCGTTCGCCTCCAACCTCATTGAGCTGGGCAAGAGCAACGTATCGGCAATCATCGAGTTCTGCGCCGACAAGCTTCACATGGCGTTCTCGGGCAACACCGGGCGCATCGCCTCCGAGGACGGCGTGCGCATGACGGCGGGAACCTACGACCTCTACGCGAGCACGCAGGCATCGGTGATGGTTCACACCAAGGCGGACTACGAGGACGAGAGCGGCACCTACCAGCTCGGGGACGGCACAGACAAGAACCGCATCGTCCTGGCCTCCGACACCGTCGTGATGCTGCCCACCGGCTACTCGATGGACTACGGCACCAAGGGCTTCTCCACGCTCGATTTGGTGAGGTTCCTGCCGCAACTCAGGCTGGAAACCTACGGGGCGTGGGTTGGGACGACCTTCGACCCCACCGAACACCAGCTGGTCATGCTTACCGGAACGGCTGTGCAAAGCACGGTGGAGATGACCATCAGCTATGGCATGACGTTCGTCGGGGTGAAGACCGTCATTTGCGCTGGGGGCGACGACACGGGACTCGGCGGCTCGCAGCTCGTAGTCGCGGACTCCGTGACCACCACGGGCTTCAAACCGAGGAAGCTGAACGGCTCTGCTGGACTTTGGCGGTGCAACTGGATGGCAATCGGCTGGGTCAACGCGGCCCAGGGATAAGGAGGCATCATGGCAATCGAGAAGGACATGGCGGCGAGGGACGGGGTGCCGCTCAGGTACCACCGCATCGAGTCGCTTTACAGTCACACCAACTCGGAGACCAGGATAGAGGTGGCGCGCTACATCAGCGCAGAGGAGAGGGCCAAGGAGAAGGAGGCTGTCAGGCTTGGGAACGCCGTCCCGGTGTACGTGCAGACCGACTTCATCGCCGTC
>JAFUBJ010000118.1 GCA_017460265.1 Atopobiaceae bacterium
AGAAGCAGCTCACGAGTCGGCAGGACGCTTGCGGGCACACGGAGGAGCGATCGAGCCCGTGAGGGTGCGGTTTCAAAGCAACCAAAAAAGTCGTTGCACTGGCGCAGAGGTTCCGCGATAGTGGTCTTTGCTGCGCGAGCGGCACCCAAAGCTAAGGGAGTTTAGCTCAGGGGGAGAGCGTTTCCCTGACACGGAAGAGGTCACAAGTTCAAATCTTGTAACTCCCACCAGACACGACACGCGCGAACTATCTCCGACGAGGTGGTTCGCGCGTTTGCTATGTCTCGGACCTGCTCCCACGAGACCTCGTAGGGTCCGCTCCCGTCGTCGAGGTTGAACGCGACGGCGACCGTCTCCTTGTCGGCGAACACGTGGCTCACGAATGATGTCACGACCATCTCGCGCCACTCGGGATCGTCATAGTCCACGTCGAGGTAAGGCTCAAGCCACCTGCGGACGTTCTCCTCGTCGGGCAGCAGCTGCGCGGCGTTCTCCTCTATCGTCACGAGCCTCCTCAGGTCGCGCAGACGGTCCTCTCGCTCCCTCAGGGCGTCCCTGACGGATTCCGCCGGTATCCCCTGTGCGACGGACTCGATGAGCCTGTCCGCCTCCCTGCGGAGCCGTGACGCCTCCTGGCGGTATTCCTCGGCGTGGTTGGGCCGCGACTTGGCGTAGGCCACCATGTCGGCGACGATCTCGTCGACCGCCGTCTGGTCGGCCAGCAGCTCGGCCACGCCGCGCAGCACGGCCCTCTCGACCTTCTCGGCGCTCACGCGCAGGCCGCATCCCCCGTCCTTGCGCACGCAGCCGTAGTACGTGTACTTCCTGCCTGTCGCCGAGGTCCCGGCTGTGCCGCACATCGGCCTGCCGCATTCCAGGCACCAGACCTTGCCGGTCAGAAGGTAGTCGTTCACGATGCTCTTCCTCTTCTTCCTCTTCCTGGTCGCGCGGACCTGCTGGACGCGGTCCCACTGCTCGGCGCTCACCAGCGCGGGCATGCCGCCCTCGACGACGTGGCCGCTGTACTTGTATGTGACCTTGTATGCGACGTTTCCCAGCACCTGCGCGAGGTTCTGCGTGCACCACGTCTTGCCCCTCGGGGTGCGCACGCCCTCGGAGTTGAGCCATGCGCAGATGTCGGTCAGCGAGTCGCCCGAGGCGTAGCGCGCGAACACCTCCCGGACCGCAGGCGCCGTCGACTCGTCTGGCACGAAGTGGTCGGTCCCGTCGACCGCGTAGCCCCAGCTCCTGCTGCCAGCTGCCTTCAGCCGCCTCGCGCTCTGGTCTATGCCGTTGCGCACCATGACGGAGAGGTTCCTGCTGTAGTACTCGGCCATGGCGTCGCCGAAGGCCGACATGAGCCAGCTGTCGGGGCTGTCCCTCAGCTCGCCCTCGCGCACCGACCAGATGGTCACGCCCGCCCTGAGGAGCCTCCTCTTGGCACGCTGGGCGACCTCCACGTTGCGGGCGAAGCGGTCCATCTTGTAGACCAGCAGCACGTCGAACAGGCCCTTCTCGGCGTCGTCGAGCATGCGGTCGACGTCCGCGCGCCGCCCCGACGTCCACCCGCTGACCGCCTCGTCCCGGGCGGTCGCGCCGATGGTGAAGCCCTGCCTGTCCGCGAGCGCCCGTATCTCGCGCAGCTGGATCTCTATGGACTCCTCGCGC
>JAFUBJ010000119.1 GCA_017460265.1 Atopobiaceae bacterium
CCACATGACCCACGATCGGCAACGTAATGACGTTGTTATTGGGGTCTTGAATGACGGAGGCAAGTCTGCTGCCCTGATCGGCATCTGAGTTTACGACCTCGATGGTGCGAGGCTTCTTGGAGTCTCGACGGATGAGACCGTGCTCCTGAAGGACTTTGAGATGCATGTGTACGGTAGAGGGCGAGGCGAGGCCGACAGCCGATCCAATCTCTCTGACTGAAGGCGGGAATCCACGCTCCTTTGTATAGGAACAAATGTAGTCGTAGATGGCCATCTGGCGCTTGCTCAGTTTGTCTCTAGACATGGTTTCCTCCTTTGATCTGCTGGGACTACTATACCACGTCTTTTCGAAATCCGCAAACAAATGTTCTTGATTGTGGTTGACGCAAACAAATGTCTGTGGATAATGATGTACAGGCGTTCGGGTACAGTTGTTCGTCAACCGATAATTAATGTCTGGCGTACAAGGTATACCTAATACGAACGTCATCGGAAGGAGCAATTATCATGAACACCGCATCGCATTCCAACAAACGCAGCACCTACCTTACCCAGGGTAATCTTGCTCTTACACCTGCGACCCAACAGGATTTCACCCTCATTGAGGGTGGCCGTTCTCGTACGGCCAGTGTTCAGTCTCGTAATCTTGATCGCGCTCAACAGGTACAGACGTTTCAAATGAAGATGATGGCACTGCTTACGTTCGTTGTTTTTGTTGCCGTCCTGGCTATTTCGTCAGTCGCCTCTGATGCCCTCATAAACTCGCGTCATGGCCAGATTAGCGATGTGCCAACAACGAGCGTCATCGTCAAGGGCGGCGATTGCCTGCTCAGTCTCGCCGAGGAGCATCCTGTGAGCGGGCACACGCCCGACGAGGTCGTTTCTTGGAGACACGAGGCAAATGATTTGGATACTGCAACCCTTTTGGTAGGCCAGCACCTTATCGTCCCTGCTGTTGAGGGATGAGGGCGTTCGACTGTTGTGCGGCCTTAGTATGTACTGGTATTTATCTGCATGTTCCATCTCTTCAGGCGAGCCACAATATGCTATCTTCCTACTTAGGTTGTACGTAGGGAGAATACATGCGTTGTCCCAAATGTGGCTGTGACGAATCCAAAGTGGTCGACTCACGTCCTTCCGAAAACAATGACGCCATCCGTCGGCGTCGAGAGTGCGTAAGCTGTGGCTATCGCTTCACGACCTATGAACGTCGAGAAGAGATGCCCCTTCTGGTGGTAAAGCGCGATGGTCGCAAAGAGACCTTTGATCGTCTCAAGCTCATGCGTGGGCTCCTCACGGCCACTGTCAAGCGCAACGTGCCGCTCGAAGAGCTTGAGGCGCTCATCGATGACATAGAGACCGAGCTAAGGGACGGCGGTGTGTCTGAGATCCCGGCGCAGAAACTGGGGATGATGGTCCTCAAGCGGCTTGTCGTGCTTGACAAGGTAGCTTACGTCAGATTTGCGTCGGTGTATCGAGACTTCAAGGATGTTGACGAGTTCAACGAGGAGCTACGGAGCCTAGTCAATGAGTGAAGAGAGAATCGACCTGAGAATCAAGCGTCTTGACCCGACGGTTGAGCTGCCCAAATATGCCTATACGGGAGATGCGGGCCTAGACCTTCGAGCAAACGAAGACGTGGTCCTCGAGCCTCACGAGCGCAAGCTCATTTCTACGGGTCTCGCCATTGCCATTCCGGAGGGCTACGCTGGTTTCGTGCAGCCTCGTAGCGGCATGGCGCTCAAACGCGGATTGTCTATGGCAAACACGCCCGGCCTCATTGATTCCCATTACCGTGGAGAGCTCAAGGTTGTTGCCGTAAACCTTGACGACAAGGCTCCCATATCAATTGAGCGTGGAGAGCGCATTGCACAGCTCGTCATACAACGTGTTCCCGTTATCACACTTGTGGAGGTTGACGAGCTTGACGAGACCGACCGTGGTGCCGGCGGATTCGGATCGAGCGGCGCCAACTAGGGCCTACATTTCAGAAATGACACGTTGATAGGGGAGTCCAGGCTGCGGACGGGCTCCCCATACTGTGCTTTAACGCGTATTGGCCAACAATGGATGCTGCTCCCGCAAGTACAGCCGTCTCTTAGGCTCTTTGCGTTCTGAGGAGCGCGGCGTTGTCGATAAATGTCTTGCGTCGCCAGAATTGTATGAGCAAATCTTATGTAAAGTTGAGAGTCCTTAAGTATGCTGACATAGCGGTCACAAAGGGAGTAAGCCGAAGCCTGAGCCATGTCGTGCTTGGGACGTCAAATCAAGTACCAAACGTAAGGCATCTGATCTACGGCATCGCAAAAGAGCGACCACTGCGGCAGGCCTTTCTCAACACTGAGCCGAGAGACGCTCAGTCCGCAACAGATTCTCGTTGGAGTTAAGATACATAGAGAGCTTCTCCACACGCTTCAAAATAGAAGTCTGCTTTTATCCGATGGCATTTCTTGTCCATGAGCAAAAAGAAAGGGGCC
>JAFUBJ010000120.1 GCA_017460265.1 Atopobiaceae bacterium
GATCATGTGACGACGACGGAAGAGGAGTCGGGCTTCCCGGCCTCATCCAGACCGTTCTTGACGCCACCGACGTGGGACGCATCAGGCTCGGGTCCATAGAGCCTCAGGATGTCGACAGTGCGCTGGCCACAGTCATGGCTGACTCTGGTGGCAGGGTTGCTCCCTTTCTTCACATGTGCCTACAGTCAGGGTGCGACACGACGCTGAGGCGCATGGGGAGAGTGTATGACACGGCCCTCTTCTATGATCGCATGGAGATTGCTCGTGCCGCCGTTCCCAACCTCTCCTTTGGGACTGACCTCATCGTGGGCTTCCCGGGGGAGAGTGACGCAGAGTTCGAGGAGAGCAGGGCCTTTTGCGAGCGTGCGCGTTTTTCCCACATGCACGTGTTTCGCTACTCGAAGCGTCCCGGAACGCCCGCTGCCGAGATGGATGGCCAGGTCGATCCCCACGTAATGGCGTTTCGGGCTGCGTGTATGCACGAGGATTCAAGGCGCATGCGCCTAGTCCTCGCTCACTCCCTTGTTGGCCAAAATGACGCCGTTGTCGTCCAGGCACCAGGCCGTGGCGTGACGGGCGGGCTCTTTGACGCAGCCCTTGATCCTTCGATTCCCGTTAACAGCCTTGTTCCTGTCCGCATTGCGGGCGTCCTGCCTGATGCCTCGCTGTCGTGTGAGGTATTGGATTAGCCCGGATTCGGCTCGATTTGGGACGATTGGTCAGTTTGGGCTATCATCTTGCTACTCAAGTGTCGCTGATTGAGAGGACGCGGTTTGGAACCGACCCAGATTCGCTTGACCATTCCCGACAACGTCGACCCAACTATGGTCATGGGCCCGGCAGACTCCCTGCTGCGTAGGGTCGAGGAGTCATTTGACTCCATGGTCACCGTGCGGGGGAACATGGTGTCGGTCGTCGGCGAGGCAACGGATGTGGAGCAGGTCACCTCGGTGTTCTCTCGTCTCATATCGCTTGTCTCTGCTGGCGAGGCTCCTTCCGTTGACGACGTTGACGTCATCATCGGCCAGGTGACTCATGGGTCCACGGGGGCCACGTCGTTTGACGACGACATGCTGCTCACCTATCGAGGTCGGGCCATTCGTCCCAAGACCCAGGGGCAGAAGCGCTACGTCGATTCTATTCGCAAGAACACGGTGACCTTTGGCATAGGCCCTGCTGGCACGGGCAAGACCTATCTTGCCATGGCCATGGCGGTTGCCGCCCTCAAGCGTCATGAGGTGGCGCGCATCGTCTTGGCTCGCCCTGTGGTGGAGGCGGGCGAGTCCCTCGGTTTTCTTCCGGGCACGCTCGAGGAGAAGCTCGATCCCTATGTGAGGCCCCTCTACGACGCCCTCTTCGACATGACCGACATCGAGAAGGGCAATGCCCTCATAGAGCAGGGAATCATCGAGATTGCCCCGCTTGCCTTCATGAGGGGGCGTACGCTCAACAACGCCTTCGTCATTCTGGACGAGGCGCAAAACACGACCCCCGACCAGATGAAGATGTTCCTTACGCGCCTGGGGTTCTCGTCCAAGTTCGTCGTCACGGGAGACGTCACCCAGCGCGATCTGCTTGGCGAAAACGGACTTGAGTCAGCTAGGCGTATACTTTCGGATATTGAGGGCGTCTCCTTCGTTGACCTTGACCGCAACGACATCGTTCGTCATTCGCTTGTGGCACGGATCGTTGACGCCTATGACCGCGATGCGAAGGAAGGGGAGGCGAAGCGTCGGCATGTTGGCTAATCTTGACATCGACGTGCGCGAAGGCGTCGACTTTCCCCTGACGGAAGACGAGCTTCTGGGCATCTGCGAGACCGTCCTTGAGCAGGAGGGCGTGACTCGTCCGTGCTATGTTTCGGTGTCCATTGTCACCGACGACGAGATGCGCACCCACAATCTGGAATGGCGCGACGTGGACGCGGTGACCGACGTCATTTCGCTTGAGTGCGAACGTCCTGATGACGATGACCTCTCCGAAGGCGAGCCGTGCGAGCTGGGTGACATCCTGCTTGCGCCGGCGTACATCTCCAGGCAGGCGAAGGAGTTTGGCACAACGGCCGCGGACGAGTGCCGGCTTCTCTACATCCATGGCCTCTTGCACTTGTTGGGGTATGACCATCTGGAAGATGATGAGGCCGAGGAGATGGAGGCCCGCGAAGACGAGCTTTTGAGCCTCGTCAAGACAGATGCGTCCATTGACCACGTCACCATCACGCGACACCGTGAGGGGCTGTAGGCATGATTCCCGGTCGCGGTCCAAACCATCCCACCTTCAGGAGGAGCTTCCTGTTTGCCGTGCAGGGGTTTCGCACGGCGGTGGCTCAGGAGCGCAACATCAAGGTCATCCTTGCGACGGGTGCGGTCACCATCCTTGTCGGCCTCATCGTGGGACTCGATGCGCCAAGCTGGGCCATCCTGTTGCTCTGCTGCGGATGCGTCATTGCGGCAGAGCTCTTCAACACCGCAATCGAGAAGGTCGTCGACCTTGTCTCTCCCGAATTCCACCCACTAGCCGGACAGGCAAAGGACATCGCGGCCGCTGCCGTCTGGATCCTCTGCGTGCTCGTCGCTGTTGTGGGAATCTTGCTGTTTGGCCGAGCGCTCTTCTTTGCCTAGTGTATGGCGGGCGCTTCTGAAAGGAACCATCACATGTCCGAGGATGCAACCCCCGCTTTCCGTAGCGGATTCGTCGCCCTTGTTGGGCGTCCCAGCGTGGGAAAGTCTACTCTGGTGAATGCCTGCGTGGGTGAGAAGGTCGCCATCACGAGCCCCGTTGCACAGACGACGCGCAGGAGACTTCGTGCCGTGGTCAACATCGACAACGCGCAGCTCGTCATCGTGGACACCCCTGGCTTGCACAAGCCAAAGGACGCTCTTGGCAAGGAGCTTAACAAGACGGCTTTGGGCGAGCTCGCAGACGTTGACGTCGCGGCCTTCCTCATCGATGCAACGCGTCCCGTCGGGCGCGGTGACGAGTGGGTCGCAAAGCACGTTGCGGCCTCTCGGGCACCGTTCAAGCTGCTCGTCATCACAAAGGCGGACCTTGCGACCTCCGAGCAGGTAGAAACCCAGCTTGAGGCGGCTCGCGCGCTCATGGACTTTGATGACGAGATTGTCGTCTCTGCCAGCGAGGGCTTCAACGTCGACTCCTTCCTCAAGATCGTGTGCGCGCATCTTCCCGAGGGGCCACGCTGGTTTCCTGATGACATGGCAACCGATGCCACCGACGAGGAGCTCATCTCCGAGTACATCCGCGAGAAGGTGCTTCTAAACTGTCGACAGGAGGTGCCGCACTCTGTAGCCGTGCGCTGCGACGATGTGCGGTGGGCTCCTGACGGTCACGGTTCCATCGAGGCGACCATACTCGTGGAGCGTGCTGGGCAGAAGGCCATCGTCATCGGCAAGGGCGGGCAGATGATCAAGAAGATCGGCTCCGAGGCCCGAAAAGACATTGAGTACCTCTTTGGCGCCAAGATCTATCTCGCTCTTGAGGTAAGGGTTCAGCCGCAATGGCGCAGGGACCAGAACGAGATTCGCCGCCTTGGCTATGATGCGGGGGAGTAGCAGCGATGCCGGCGCGCAAGACCTACCGGACAAAGGCGATCATCCTCGACCGCACGCCGCTGGCTGAGCAGGATCTGATTCTCACCTTGCTTGCCGAGTCGGGTGAGGAGGTTCGCGCAGTCGCGAAAGGGGCGAGAAAGCCGGGAGGACGCCTGGCGGCGCGTTCCGAGCTCTTCTGCGAGACCGATTTCCTGCTCTCGCGCGGGCGCACGCTTGACATGGTA
>JAFUBJ010000121.1 GCA_017460265.1 Atopobiaceae bacterium
ATTCTGGGCGACGCCTGCAACAAGAAGGGCAAGCCCACGGACATCGCGCTCATGCGCGACCTCGCTCCCGTGATGGAGAAGCAGGCCATCTGCGGTGAGGGCCAGGCCATCGGCCGTGCCGTCAGCCAGGCTCTCGACCTCTTCATTGACGAGATCGAGCCCCACTTTGCCAAGCGCCAGTGCCCGACGTGCGGCTGCGCCGCCTTCAAGACCTACCACATCCTGGTGAGCAAGTGCACCGGCTGCGGCAAGTGCATCAAGGCCTGCGATGACGACGCCATCCTGGGCAAGGCCAAGTTCGTGCACGTCATCAACCAGAAGAAGTGCACCCAATGTGGCGCCTGCCTCGAGGCCTGCCCCGAGGGCGCCGTGGTGCGTGCGGGTGCCAAGAAGCCCAAGACGCCGCCCAAACCGATTCCGGTCAAGCGCAAGTAGTCATTACGGCAACTGCTGAAAGCGGGTCGACCCAAAAGGGCCGGCCCGCTTTTCATATGCTAGTGGTCGAGGGGGCAGAAGACGCGGTCGATCGGGCAGTCCCAATTCCACATATTTCCGCCGTTGATCGCATCGAGCTGCTCTTCGCTCAGCTCTACGCCCTCGGCCTTGGCAAGCTCAAGGAGCTCGTCGGCCGACTTGCACGCCTTTGCCTTTTCCAACAGTTCGGGGTTGATGTTGTCGAGGTTCATCTTTGCTTCTCCTCTCGCGTGGCCTTCTCGCTTCAAGCGGGTCGTACAGATTGTCCTGCACATATTCTAGTACGTCATATTCCACTCTTTGTCTCGCTGCGGTTGGTACACCAAACATGCGCCAAGTGGTGATTCAACGCGAAATGGGATGCGTATTTCTCAGAATCGAATCAGTGCAGCAAGGAGTGCTTTGTCGTGTTGGTGGATGAGACAAGGGCGCTTTTACCCATCACCGACAAACGGCCAAACAACGTCTTTGCAGCACGTCTTGTGCGCTAGCATAAACGTGTCTGTGGAAAGAGAGGGGATTGACGAATGTTTGATGTAATCGTCATCGGGGCGGGCGTGTCAGGATGCGCCATAGCCCGTGAGCTCACGCGCTACGACGCGCACGTGTGCGTGGTCGAACGCGAGGAAGACGTCTGCTGCGGCACTTCCAAGGCCAACTCTGCCATCGTGCATGCCGGCTTTGACGCACAGCCTGGTTCTCTCATGGCAAAGCTCAACGTAGAGGGCAACCGCCTTATGTACGAATGGGCCAAGGACCTCAACTTTGGCGTCATTCCGGTGGGCTCTCTCGTCGTTTGCATGGGGGAGGCCGACGTCGAGGGACTCGAGCTGCTGCGGCAGCGCGGCGTCACCAACGGCGTTCCCGACCTGAGGATCATCGACCGCGACGAGCTTCGCGAGATGGAACCCAACATCTCTGACGACGCATTTGCCGCGCTCTGGGCCCCCACGGGCGGCATCGTCGACTGCTTTGGCCTCACGATCGCCCTGGCCGAGAACGCCGCTGCCAATGGCGCGGAGTTCCGCTTCAACGCTCCCGTCACGAGCATCGAGCGCGAGGGCGACAGCTGGGCCGTCGTGGCAGGGGGAGAGCGCCTTCTCGCTCGTTCCGTGGTCAACGCGGCGGGCGTCTTTGCCGACGAGAGGCACAACATGGTTGCCGCCCCTGACGACCGCCTCACGATCATCCCGCGCAAGGGCGAGTACTACCTCCTCGACACCACGGCTGGCCAGCATGTGAAGCACACCATCTTCATGCTGCCCACGACGATGGGCAAGGGCGTGCTCGTCTCGCCGACAGTTCATGGAAACCTCATCGTGGGACCCACGGCCACCGACATCACCGACAAGGAGGCTGTCGACACCACGGCCGAGGGACTTGCAGACGTGGCATCGAAAAGCTCTCTTACCGTGAAGAACGTGCCGCTCCGCGAGGTCATCACCACCTTTGCAGGACTCCGTGCCCATCAGGCCGACCACGACTTCGTCATCGGCGAGGTTGCAGGAGCCAAGCACTTCTTTGACTGTGCTGCCATCGAGAGCCCGGGTCTTACGAGCGCCCCTGCCATCGGCGTGTACGTGTCTGGCATGGTGGCAGAGGCCCTTGCACTTTCCAAGAAGCCCGATGGTGCCTTTGACCCCACGCGTCCTAGCGTCGCCAACCTGGTGACCATGGACTTTGACGACTGGGATGCCCTCTGCAGGGAGAATCCCGCCTACGGCAACATTGTCTGTCGGTGCTGCCGCGTGAGCGAGGCGCAGATCGTAGACGTCATACATCGCGTGCCCACGCCGCGCTCCCTAGACGCCATCAAGCGCCGCACGGGCGCCACGATGGGAAGGTGCCAGGGTGGATTCTGCACGCCCAAGATCATGGAGCTTCTGGAGCGCGAGCTCGGCATGCGTCCGGACCAGATCACCAAGCGTGGTCCGGGGTCAGAGCTGGTCGTGGGTACCAACAAGGACACGATCGCCGCACCCGCGTCCACGCAGGATGGAGGTGAGGCACGATGAGCCAGG
>JAFUBJ010000122.1 GCA_017460265.1 Atopobiaceae bacterium
GATACCTCTAACCTGCTTGATGCCATGCAGGAAGTCCTGGGTCCCGACATCATGGTCCTGCCCGAGATCCACGAGCACTACACCATGCAGTTCAAGGTGAGCGAGATGGGCTACTGGGTGTACGACTTCGCGCTGCCCGTGTTGACGCTGCATGCCCTGTACTCGGGCGACGGCACCTACCTCAAGCGCTGGATGGAGATGAGCCCCAAGCCTCAGTTCACAACGCTCGACACCCACGACGGTCTTGGCATTGTGGACGTGAAGGACCTTCTGCCCGACGAGGCGACCGACTGGGTTAAGGAGAAGATGTTCTCTGAGGGTGCCAACGTCAAGAAGATCTACAACACCGAGGCCTACAACAACCTGGACATCTACCAGGTGAACACCACCTACTACAGCGCGCTGGGAAACGACGATGCGGCCTATGACCTTGCCCGCGCCATCCAGATGTTTGCCCGCGGCATTCCTATGGTGTACTACGTGGGCCTTCTGGCCGGAGCTAACGACCTCGAGCTCTTGGAGTCCACCAAGGAGGGCCGCAACATCAACCGTCACTATTACAGCAAGGACGAGATTGCGCGTGAGGTTGAGCGTCCTGTGGTGAAGGAGCTCCTGCGCCTCATGGAGCTGCGCAACAGCCATCCCGCGTTTGACGTGGAGGGCGATCTTGAGGTCACCTGCGGCGATGACGGCGCGTTTACCATCCGCCGTACCGCAGGCGACGCCTGGGCACAGCTCGATGCCAACCTCAAAGACCACACCTACGAGGTGACCTGCTCATAAAGCGTCGCCGCCAGCGGCCGGGGGTGTGCGGTCTGGGGGTAGCCCCCTGGCCGCACACCGAGCTAACGAGTGATGTGCTCCAAGTAGGAAAGCGCCTCGTCAAGGCGTGGCGTATTGCCAATGAAGCCCAGGTACACATCGTCTGAGAAGTCTTGGAAGGGGCCAAGCCCGCTGATGTCGATGGCGTTGGTCGCCTGTTTGGTCGTGGCCTCGTATGATTGTGCCTCTCCCAGCTTGAGCTCAAGATCGTTGTCTTCGATGATGACGTCGTTGCTCTCCAGACGCCCAATAAGGGTGTCTGGAATGCCGCTGACCCCAGAGAGGTCCATGAGGTAGTCGCTGTGGGAGAGCAGGTCGTAGGACTGGCGGCTCATGATGATCACGTCAAGTTGCTGGGCGTCGATGGTGGCGAGCAGCTTGAGGCGCGACGCATAGCTGTACTGGTGGTCGAGCGTCTCCTCGGCATCCGACAGATACAGGTCACGGTAGAGATAGACCTCTTGGTCCCGGGTGTTCCGCCCCGTTGCCTCAACGTAATCAGAGGTGAGAACACGTTCGGCCTCTTCGTTCACCGATACGTTGGCCATGCCCACGTAGAGCAGCGCATCCTTGGTGGTCAGGCGTTGATGGAGTACCGATCCCACGGCGACCAGCGCAATGAAGGCTAGGACGAGGGGCAGCTTGTAGTACGCAAAGATGTACTCCGCCTTCTGGGCAAGGCTCATCTTGCGGAACGCCTCGCGATGCGCCCTACGTTCGTGCTCGGGAAGCTCCATCCCTAGTCCTCCTGCGGATCTTGTCCAGAGCCTTCGCTGGGCGGCGTTGCGCAGGCGCGAATCACGGGCGAGAGCAGGTAGGAGCTGAGCACGGCACAAAGGCCCTCACCCAACAGGAGAATGGGCGTGAAGAACCTGATGGCAATCACTGCCATCAGGAAATGGATGGCAAAGACCACGAGGGTGCAGTTAAGGTAATGCGTGCCAATGAGCAGGGAGTTCACGAGCATTGCGCGGTTGGTGTTCTCCACGCGTGCCACGAGCGGAAAGACGTACATGAGCTCGATGGCATAGGCAATGCAGGCGACGATGACCACGGCGAGTATGAGGGTCCAGAAAACGGCTGACGTTCCCGTGGCTGCCGCGCGCAGGTGTAAGAGCACATAGATGTCGGTCCCCAGAAAGATGCCCGCGGCAAGCAGGATGAGCCACAATGTGGTTGCTTGCCGGAAGTTAGTGCGGAAGGCACGAAAGAACTGCTGAGTCAGGTCACCTTCTCGGTCCTCGGCGATGCGCATGGCAACGTCGTAGAGCGCCGTGGTCGACGCTCCGGCCGTGATTATGGGAAGCGAGCAGATGGCCCACAGCAAGTTCAGATAGCAACCGTAGGCAAAGCGAAACATGATCTTGCTGAACTTGCTTTCATACGAGAAGATGCCTGCCATCCGCTCATTTCCTCCCTTTGGACAGCTAGACCCGCATCGTCGAGGCTCGGTAGATGAGCTCGGTCTCGGTATACACGCGACGGAAGTCGAGCGATGGCTCCTTGATGCGCGAGGTCAGCAGCTGTACGGCCGAGTAGGCCATGATCTGTGTATGGATATGAATGGTGGTGAGGGGCGGCATGCACCTGCGCGACTCTGCCGAGTCGTCAAAGCCGGCAAGAGCGACGTCCTTGGGCACGTCAATGCCAAGGTTCCTAAGTGCCATGAGCGCGTCGATCGCGACAAAGTCATTGGCGCAGATGAAGAGGTCAGGAAGGTCGTCAAGCTTGGCAAGCTCTGCCCTGATCTCTTCCTCGTAGTTGCACTTGATGCAGAAGCGCTCCTCAACTTCCGTCTTTGCCCTCAGCATGCCCAGGCGGAACGCACAGTATCGCTCGTAGAACGATTGGCAGTGCTCCCACTCGCCAATAAAGCCAATGCGCTTCCTGCCCGAGCTAGTCATGTCGTTAACCAGCTTCATGATCTGCGTCGTGTTCTCCATATAGAGCTGGTCTGCAGGCAGGGTCTCCCCATGCGGATGCGCGGGCGTGTCCACAAAGAGGATGGGGATGCCCATCTTGCAGAGCATCTCGTCGTAGGTGGGGTCAAACAGCTCGATGCAGATGCTGGCAGCCACGCGACTCGGGTCAAACGTGATGGGCAGTGTGAGGGTGGCAATGTTGTCATCGTTCACGCGGTGGGCATTCAACGTGTAGCCCAGCTGGGCAAGTTCGCGCTGAAGTCCATCGAGCATGAGCGAGGAGAAGTGCGGTGCCGAGAGATAGACCGTACTGAGCAACGCTATCTCACGCTTTTCTCCTGCGGCAACAGCAAGTTGGTCGCTCAAGACCTGTCGGTCTACGAGGGTATGGGTAAAGGCAAATTGTTTGTAGCCCATCTCCATGGCTTTTTGGATAATGCGTGCACGCGTGGCTTCGGCCAGGCCCTCAGAATTGTTGAGTGCCTTTGAGACCGTGTTGCGTGAAAGACCAAGTTCGTCCGCTATGTCTTGAATCGTTACTCGTTTTCCCATAGGCACCTCACCTTCCGTTTCCACGCTTGAAGTATAACATGCTCACCATAAACATGGTGCTAATGCAAAGCTGGCGTTTGCATTTGCACGGTCACAGTGGCAGTTGATGAACGGCTGGACACCCGGGACGGAGGCTTCTGTCCAAAAATGGGAC
>JAFUBJ010000123.1 GCA_017460265.1 Atopobiaceae bacterium
GACCGGCACGGCCCCCTGCAAGGTGGCCTGCCCCGCACACATCTCGGTCCAGGGGTACCTGCGCATGGCCGCCCAGGGCCGCTATCGCGACGCGCTCGCCCTCATCAAGAAGGAGAACCCCTTCCCTGCCGTCTGCGGACGCATCTGCAACAAGCGCTGCGAGGCGGCCTGCACGCGCGGAACCGTTGACGAGGCCGTCGCCATCGACGACGTCAAGAAGTTCATCGCACAGAAGGACCTCGAGGCGGAGCACCGCTACGTGCCCGAGCCCGTCATCCCCTCCACGCGCGGCCGTCTACCCGAGAAGATCGCCATCGTGGGTGCCGGTCCCGCGGGTCTTACCTGCGCATATTACCTTGCCAACATGGGCTACAACCCCGTGGTGTTCGAGAAGAGCCAAAAGCCCGGCGGCATGATGACCTACGGCATTCCGGGCTACAAGCTCGAGAAGGACGTGGTCGCCGCCGAAATCGACGTCCTGCGCGAGATGGGCGTCGATTTCCGCTGCGGCGTCGAGGTGGGCACAGACGTCACCCTCGACGAGCTGCGCGAGCAGGGCTTTGCGGGATTCTACCTGGCCATAGGCTGCCAGGGAGGACGTGCGATCGGCGTTCCGGGCGAAGACGCCCACGGCGTCTTGAACGCCGTCGACTTCCTGCGCACGGCACTCGAGGACCCCGCTCATGAGGTCAGCGGAAGGACCGTCGTCATCGGTGGCGGCAACGTGGCCATCGACGCGGCGCGCGTATCGCTTCGCTGCGGCGCCGAGGACGTCAAGATGGTCTGCCTCGAGCGGCGCGACGAGATGCCGGCGCTTCCCCACGAGATCGTGGAGGCGGAAGAGGATGGCGTCGTGGTCGTCAACGGGTGGGGCCCCGCCTCCATCGAGGCCAACGAGGCGGGCAAGGTGCGCGGCGTCACCTTCAAGCGCTGCACCAACGTCTACCACCCCGACGGGACCTTCTCCCCCACCTATGACGAAGAGACCACGACCTTCGTTTCGTGCGACAACGTGGTGCTCTCCATCGGCCAGAGCATCGAATGGGGCAGCCTCCTTGACGGAAGCGCCATCGAAGTCGGGCGCGGTGGCCGCGTTGCCGCCGACCCCGTGACCTACCAGACCGCGCAGCCTGACATCTTCATCGGCGGCGACGTCTACACCGGCCCCAAGTTCGTCATCGACGCCATCGCCGCGGGCCACGAAGCCGCCATCAGCCTGCACCGCTTCGTCCAGACGGGCTCGAGCCTCACCGCCTCGCGCAACCCGCGCCACTACGTCGAGCTTGACAAGACCGACATCGCACTGAACCCCATGGGCTACGACCACGCCGGCCGCCAGAAGGCCCCCTGCGAGCAGGTCGAGAAGATCCTGCACAACTGGCACGACCCGAACCTGACCTTCACCGAGGAGCAGATCCGCACCGAGACGGCTCGCTGCCTTTCGTGCGGCGCTTCCATCGTGGACGAGAACAAATGCATCGGTTGCGGACTCTGCACCACGCGTTGCGAGTTTGACGCCATCCACCTCAGGCGTGACGTGCCCGAGGCGAGCACCATGTACCGAGCCGAGGACAAGATCAAGGCGGTCCTGCCCTATGCCGCCAAGAGGGGCATCACGATCTTGCGCGGCAAGAAGGGCCCCAAGGCGGCCAAGTAACAAACGCACGTACCAAGTTGTCGGCTGGGCAACGCAAGCTGCCCAGCCGCACACATGAAAGGACTCCACATGAAACGCCCCAACGCCTGGAACGACTACACGCCCGCGCAGCTCGAGGAGCTTGACGCCCTCACCTCTGACTACATGGCGTTCATCAGCGCCAACAAGACCGAGCGCGAGTGCTGTGCCTCAGGCGTTGAGATGGCACGCAAGGCGGGGTACGCAAACCTTGAGGACTGCGTCCGCGAGGGACGTGCGCTAAAGGCGGGCGACAAGGTCTACGCC
>JAFUBJ010000124.1 GCA_017460265.1 Atopobiaceae bacterium
ACTCGTCTACCTCCCCCGCCACGTCAAAGGCGGCCGGATCAAGGCAACGGTCGCAGACGCCCTCGACATGGGCGCGAAGGATTCCCGTGGCCAGGATGCCCTCCCCCGCGTTGGTGAGCATGAGGTCGTAGTCGATGCCCTGCGGAAGCGCAAAGTCGTGGTCGCCCAAGCTATATGACTGCTCGCCGAGGTGCCCTGCCACGGCAAGGGTGTCTCCCGCGTTGGCAAGACGCTCGTCAAGAACCGCAATGACCTGTTCCATGAAGGCTACCAGGCGACGTTGTTGGTCGTGTTACGAGGACCGGCGTTCTCGTTCAGCGTCTGGCGGACGCGCGTGACCGAGTTGGCGATGGACTTGAGGTTGTCCTCGAGGTGGGCAAGAACGGTGTCTGCGTACTCTTCGGCGTTGTAGCGCGTGTCACGCTCGTACTGCTGCGCCTGGTCGCGAATCTGCTCCGCCTGAAGCTGCGAGAGACGAACGATCTCCTGGTCGCCGGCAAGCACCATGGCCTGCTGCTGGGCGTCAGCGATGATAGCGTCAGCCTGCTGCTGGGCGCGCTCGAGGGTCTCGTGCTCCTCCTTGACGATGCGGCGTGCGTCCGAGAACTCCTGGGGGAAGATGCGACGGATCTCGTCAAGAATCTCATAGATGTCCTGCGCGTCGACGATCTTCTTCTGGCCACCGCCAGTCAAGGGCGACTTGGCCTCGCTCACAATCTGCTCGAGCTCATTGACCAAGCTCTCGATCTCCTCACCTGGCTGCATCCCAGGGCTCCTTTCCCACGGCCAAACGGTCTGTGGCGGCCAAAAAACAAGGCCACTTGTCCACAATTAGTAGGTATGGTAGCAGAATCCTGCGAATATGAGAAATAGCCGAGCAGAATGCCACACTCTGCTCGGCAGACGTAGGGTTTTTGATGAGCGATGGGCACTATCGCGCTAGCAGGCCGCCCCAAAGCGTTCTTTGAGCCTCTTCGCCACGACGGGAGGGACGAGGAAGCTCACGTCGCTGCCAAGGCGCGCGAGCTCACGCACGATGGACGACGAGACATAGCCAAACTCGGGACTCCCCATGACAAAGATGGACTCGACCCCCGGGCTCAGGCGATAGTTGAGATCTGCCTGCTGCAACTCGTATTCGAAGTCGGTCATGGCCCGAAGGCCCTTGACCACGCCGCTGGCACCGATCTCATGGCAGAAGTTCATGAGAAGACCCGAGAACGGCCTCACCTCAATCCCCTCAAAGCTTGACGAACCGTCAGCCAGGGCTGCGGAGATCATCTCGACGCGCTCGTCCAACGAGAAGACCGGACCCGTTCCGTTCTTGCCGACCGACGCCGCGACGGCTACCGTCACCTGAGGAAAGAGCCGCCTTGCCCGCGCGATGACGTCAAGGTGCCCATAGGTCACCGGATCGAAGGTGCCTGGTACGACGACATGCGTGATGTTGGTGTTACTCATCAGGTCCTCCAATGCGTAGCAAATCCACGGCGGTTACGCCGTGCGTCTTTGACTTGACAAGACGTGCCGAGGGAAGGGACAGACCCTCCCCTCCCGAAGAGCGTTCGTACAGCACGACGCAGCCTTCCTTGACCTTGCCAGACTCCACGAGAGTTTGGACGAGGCCAGACACGTCGGTGGAAGAAAGCGCGTAGGGCGGGTCAAGCACCACGAGGGAAAAGGGAGCGAACGGCAGGGAGGATCGGCGCGCCAGCTTGAACGCGTCGCCTGGCAGCACCGCACACGCGTCGGCGTCGGCGCCAAGCTTGCTGGCATTTCTCTTCACCCTCGACAGTGCCTTGCGGTCTGCGTCTACAAAGGCGCAGGCCTTTGCGCCGCGCGAGAGCAGCTCGAAGCCAATTGCCCCAGACCCTGCGAAGGCATCAAGCACCGTGACCTCAGAAAGATCGAGGTCAAACGCCGAGAGGACCATCGATGCGATCTGCTCGCGCGTTCGGTCGGTCGTCGGACGGGTGACGTCGCGTCCGTCAGGCGCCTCGATGGGCCGTCCGCGCCACTTTCCTCCCACGATCCTCATCCGCGTTCCACTTCCTCAAAGTAGATGCCAAAACGATCCCTGACCTCGAGGGCAAGCGGTCTGTGGGCAGCCTCGCCCAGCGTGGGGTCGGCAGCGGCTATCTGCTGGGCGTCTTCGTGGGCCCATTCAACGAGGTCTCCGTCCTCGGACAGGTCGGAGATGGAAAGCGAGACGCCTCCGTGCTGGCGGTAGCCCAGCACTTCGCCCTCGTGCCTCAGGCGCAGGTCGAGCTCGGCAAGCTCGAATCCGTCCGACGTCCTTTCCAGGGCGTCAAGGCGTTGTCGCGCGGGACTTCCCTTCTTTGCGGCGCAGGAAAGGTAGACCATTCCCGGCCAATCGCCACGACCCACGCGACCGCGCAGCTGGTGAAGGGTTGCGAGTCCAAACCTGTCGGCGTCATGAACCAGCATGACCGTGGCGTTGGGAACGTCCACGCCAACCTCGATGACCGTGGTTGAGACGAGTACGTCGACCTTACCCGCGCGGAAGCGGCCCATCACGTCGTCCTTCTCTGCGGCAGACATGGGGCCGGTAAGGAGCCCGACCGTGAGGTTGGGAAACACCGACTGCGAGAGCTCCTCGGCCGTATGCACGGCCGACCGAAGCGATGGAGAGGTTGAGCGCGAGGCTTCGGGAACGTCGTCAAGCTCGGATCCGTCGTCGGTATCGTCCACCAGGGGACAGACCACATACGCCTGATGGCCAGCGGCAACCGCGTCCCTGATGGCACCGTAGGCAATGTCAAGGCTGTCGGGCGCGATGGCCTTCGTCGAGACGCCGGCGCCCTCGACGGGCCGATGCGTGATGCGCGAGCAGTCGACATCGCCATAGAGCGAAAGCGCAAGGGTGCGCGGGATGGGCGTCGCCGTCATGGTCAGGAGGTCTGCGCCCACCCCCTTTGCACGAAGGGCAACGCGCTGGTTGACGCCAAAGCGATGCTGCTCGTCAATGACGACCAGCGAGAGCTGTGAGAACGCAAGGCCCTCGGACAGGATTGCCGTCGTGCCAAAGACGACGCAGATCGAGCCGTCGGTGACGCCCTCGGCGGTGGCGCGCCGTTCGGCAGGAGGCGTGGAGCCGCTGACGTGCGCCCACGCTACGCCGGCCTTGTCAAGGAGCGGGCCGATCTTCTCTGCATACTGTCGCGCGAGCACCGATGTTGGCGCCATAACGGCTGCCTGAGTGCCCGTGTCGGCAAC
>JAFUBJ010000008.1 GCA_017460265.1 Atopobiaceae bacterium
AGAGTCGCAGAATGCCCCTTGTTGGTCAGCGACCATGGCAGGGGAGGTACACCCGGTCCCATTCCGAACCCGGAAGTTAAGCCCCCGAGCGCCGATGGTACTGCGGAGCGAGTCCGTGGGAGAGCAGGACGTCGCTGACCAGCAAGGGGCATTTTGGTTATGGGGGTCCGCTGCAAGGCGGACCCCCCTTTTCGTTCGACGTCTCCATATTCATAAACTCTTTTGACTATACGATATCAACGATTAGTCACATATGTTAGCTTGCACGTAGCTCTCATTTATCTGCAAGACATTTCTTCCCAGTTCATCGAATTATTCGGTTATTCATTTTCAGATTCCTTACTCTAGTTTTCGCGTCAACGGTGGCGCAGTAACTACTCGAGAAAGGAATGCACATGAACGACTACCAAGACCTCAGGCGTACGGAAAGCGGAATTATGGCCAATGGCCTTTCGTTGGTAGAGATGCCACCGCTAGACCCTTCGTTTATCAGGAAGAACTTTAAGTACCGCATCCTTGGTGATGCGTCCTTTGCCAGGGCTGTGTTCCTTTGTGCCGAGACTGGGCTTGGAAAGACACATCTATGCAAGGACCTTCTAGAGGATCTTGCATCCGAGGGCGTCTATACGCGTTATGAGAGCTTGAGGGAGTTCAAGGCCGATAAAGCTGCTCGGAAGGTCGTTCGCGTTGCGCGTGAGGTCCGCAACGCTACCGTGAACCCGCGAGAGCGAAAAGCTGTGGTTCTTGACGACTTGCCCATCATCGATGAATGTGACCTGGGAAAGATCGTTCGCGCCATTGATAGGATGGTTTCGTGCAACACCCTTGTGCTTGTGTGCATCCTGCCTGAGCTCGAGATGCTCGCTGAGGAAATGCCTTCTGCCAAGCGCATGACCTCATTAGACCTCGCAACTCTCTATCAGCCTGACGTCTTTGAGTTCTCAAACTCCTACGAACTTCCGTCTGCGGGCATCGCTGCCCTTCTATTTCATGACTCCGCTCCTTCGACTGCCTTTGGAGTGGGAGCTCGTTGGGATTCGTACGTAAAGGCCTTGTCGCGCCTTGCGATCGCACACATTCGGCCTTCGCTTCCTATCGAGGAGCAGCGACTGCGCCTGGCAATGATTCTCTTGGGATCTGGATCAACGGAGGTGCTGTCGTCGATCGTTCCCAAGCTCGACTCCGATTCGGTCGAGTGGACGCGAAGAGATGCGCCCCTCTTTGGACTTGACAGGATCCAGGGCTCGTTTTGTTGTGTGGGACTCAACTCCAGTAGCGTGTTCGAGTCATGCTTGAGCGACTTCGAGACGTTATGCACCGCGTACCCAGAAACGGTGGCGCGGTCGGCGCGCGCCTTGGCGGCCTGTGGTGATTATGGGCGTGCGGCACTGGTCTGCTCGCTTTGCGGCCCTGATGACTACGCTGAAATCGGAACGGCGTGGGGTGTCGAGTTTGTGTGCGCCGGTCATGCTACAGCGGTTCAAAAGGCTTTTGAACTGCGTGGCCTTGGGTATGGCGACAGCGAAGATGGGTGCGCGTTCGCTTCGCTTGCCCTTGCGTATACCTGCTCTCCCTTCTCGGAGTTTGACGAAAGGCCCCTTCCCGAAGCCGCGGGCAACGATCTGGTGAACTCCATGCGGCGTCGCAGGATTGTAGAGCTGTTGCGCATGAGTCGCGATCTGGACAGGGGAATCCTTCCTAAGGGGCAGCTGAACGAGGGAAGGGAGACGGATGCGGTCGCGCGGTTGCTGGTATTACACGTGAAGGCGCGCAAGCTCCTGCTTACTGGCCGGTTTGGAGAGGCGTACGCGCTGCTGGTGAATAACCCCTTCAGGATAGCGGTGAGGTCGCTCGTCTCGGCGCTTTTGTGTGACGACTTTGCCTTGGCGCAGCTGCTGACAGGCGAGAGCCCAAATCAAGAAGAGCAGCTGGCTTACGTGCGTTCGCGTCAGCTGATTGCCAAATCCGGCATCAAACGTCTTGCATGCTATCGTGATCTCCTGGAACCTCTTGCCATGGTGCTCTGCGGACGCTCGCAACGCTTCGAGGGTGTCGAGGCGGTCATTGCGCGTGCATCCCGAATGGGGGACAAGGCTGTCCAGGCAGTGTTGCTGCTTGCTTCGGCGGTTGTCGACAATCGTGTGGGAGCGTATCCGCGCGCACACGTCAGGGCCGTGCAGGCGGCAGAGATTCTGGGCAACGTCAGGAAGAGCTACCTTGTGCGCGTGTCACGCTTTGTCAGGGCCCTTTCCGCATATGGGCTGGGCGACGATGAGCCACTCACTCAAATAGGCGAATCCGGCGACATATCGGTCTTCAGGGACTTGGCCGCGCTGTTTGTGTGCACGGGGCCCGGCGATGAGGTCGAGCTCACGAAGCTCTTGCGCAATGTCTGCAATCGCGACGTGCTTTGGATGCTCAATGTCTTGGGCAATGACTTCGAGGGACATTCGCGCTCGTTCAGGCAGGCCATCCCTCCGTCATGGTCGGCGCTTTCGCGCAAGTCGGTGAGAAAGGCCCAGGCGATGGCAAGGGAATCTGAATGGACGGGACTTCCCGTTGCCCCAAGGCTGACTTCCGACCATGCACAGTCCAAGGCAGCTCGCAACGAGAGGGTCTTGCGGCTCGAGGAAGACGCAAAGAGCATTTCGATTCGGGTGCTTGGCGGTTTTGAGGTACGTGTCAATGGCGAGCTCGTGGGGGCAAAGAACTTCGGCAAGCGCCGAGCCCGGCCATTTGTCACGCTGTTGGCGGCCAGCAAGAAGCACATGCTGACACGTAGGGAGCTGCTGGAGTCCATCTGGCCCGAGTCCGACTATGGCTCGGGAAGGCAGAAGATCTATGAGGCTACCAGCGTGGTAAGGACCCAGCTGAGAAGGCGGGGCGAAGCTTCGGACCCCTTCGTCGTGTCAAGGAACAGCGGCTCCGTTGCCTTGGATATGGGCCTTGTCTCGGTGGACGTGGACAGGTTCGAGCGCGCGGCATATGCGGTGCTTGCGACGGATGACGATACGAAGGTGGTCGAGCTCTCGCACGAGGCGATTGCGCTCTATGCGGGAGACCTGGTGGAGACGCCCTATGACACGGTGGGGACCGTCGAGGCCAGAAGGCAAGAGCTGAGGTCATTGTACGTTGACGTGGCCGTAGTGGGTTCGGCCGCGGTGATGCGTGAAAACATGCTGCAGCTATCTGTCCAGCTTGCGCGTTGTGGTTACAACGCTGACTGCCTGCGCGAAGACGTCGCGATCGCGCTTATCGAGGCGCTCAAGGCAACGGGGAGGATCGCAGAGGCGCGCGAGACGTATCGCGAGTATGCTCGCAATCTGCTTGAGGCAACGGAGATGCCGCCTTCGACGGGCATGCGAGCCATGGCGAGCGGGCTGTTTCCCTCTCTACGTGACGGGCTGTCTGGGCGAGTCGGAAAAGTCCATGAAGACAATACGATGACCTGCTGATTATTGGAATATGCAACGCGTCAGGCGAACGTGGCGCACGGTGCGCTTTTGGTGGTCTGTTCAAGCTCAGGGCGTCGCCATGCAGGTCTCTTGATAGAGTATACAAGGCTGAAACTAGACGACGCCTGCCGTCTTATCTCACAAACGAGAGGTATTTCATGGCTGGTTTCTTTGCTAGGCTGCTTTCCCGTGGGGCTGACAAGCAGCTAAAGGAATTCGAGAAGATCGCTGCGCACATCAACGAGATTGGCGGCAACTATGCCCCCTCGAAGATGGACGACGCCGAACTGGCACGCCAGACGATAGCCTTCCGCGAGCGCTACGCCAACGGTGAGAGCCTTGACTCGCTGCTGCCCGAGGCGTTTGCCGCCATGCGGGAAATGTCTGACCGCACCATTCATCAGCGGCACTTCGACGTGCAGCTGATCGGTGGCATTGCCCTTCATCGGGGAATGATCGCCGAAATGAAGACCGGCGAGGGAAAGACGCTCGTCTCGACGCTGGCGGGCTACCTCAACGCCATCGCGGGCGAGGGCGTCCACGTCGTGACCGTCAACGACTACCTCGCCCGCCGAGACAGCGAGTGGATGGGCCAGATCTATCGACGGATGGGCCTTTCCGTGGGCCTTCTGCAAAACGGCATGCGCCCCGCCATGAAGAAGCCTGCCTACGAGGCAGACCTCACGTACGGCACCAACTCCGAGTTTGGTTTTGACTACCTGCGCGACAACATGGTGACCCGAAGCAACATGCGCGTCCAGCGCGGGCATCACTATGCCATCGTGGACGAGGTTGACTCCATTCTCATCGACGAGGCCCGTACGCCGCTCATCATCTCCGGCATGGGCGACAAGTCCGCGACCACCTACAAG
>JAFUBJ010000125.1 GCA_017460265.1 Atopobiaceae bacterium
CCTCAGACCGCCGCAACGCCTTCATCCTGCTCGTGGAGGGCAAGGTGCGGTGCTTCCAGGAGTCGTGGAGCGCGTACCGTCACATCACGAGCGGCGGCACCAGCCACTCGGCGACCTTCAGCTACTCGCGCGACTTTGCCCAGAACGAGGTACTCTACGGCCAGACGCTCGTGGACTACGCCGAGCGCTACGGCGACGCCAAGGCGCTGCGTGCGGCCAAGGAGACTGCCTATCGCGTGCGTTTCCGCTGGTGCCACGGAAAGTACAAGGTGGAGAGCCTGGGCGGAATCCTGCGTGACTTGCGCCACGAGAAGCGTCCGCTCGGCCTTGCCTTCTCGTGGGCCCGCTGGTATGCGGTGCTCGCCCTGCGCATGGCGCGCGGCCGCAGCGTCGTACTCTAGGCAGCGCGTGACGATGACCTGACGGCCCCACACACCGCCACCCAACGAACGAACCCACCTGCACGAGAGGGGACATTGGATGCAAAACAAAGAGCGCTTCTTTAGCTACGACTTTGTGCGCGTGATGGCGCTGCTCATGGTGATTGGCGTGCACTCCCTGCCTGGACGCTACTGGGTCATGGTGGTGGGGCAGGCGCTGCTCTTTGCCTGCAACGGCATCTTCTTCCTCATGTCCGGCCACTTCAACCTCAAGGAGCGCAAGGAGTCTGAGCTGAAGGGCTACTACTACAAAAAGTTCCGCAACATCTTTGTGCCCGTTTGCGTGTACACCTGCGTGATGACCATCTGGAACAGCAAGAACACCTTCCTTGCCGACCCAATGCCCGTTTTACGCTCGTGTGCCAGCAAGATCGTCACGTCGAACATCGACTCGCACCTTTGGTTTGCCTACACCATTCTTGGCTTTTTGCTGGTTGCGCCGTTCCTTGCCCACATGGTCGCCGGCATGGGCAAGGCCGAGCGAAAGTGGTTCTTCGTACTGGGAGTGGGGTACTGCACCTGCGTCTTTGTTGGCGCAAACACCGGGCACGACTTCTCCTGGCGCTACCCCATCGACCTCTGGCTCTTTCTGTTCCTGGCCGCGCCGCTCTTTTGCGACGAGCTCGACGAGCGCCTCTCCACGCCGGCGCTCGCTGGCATATCCGTTGCCTGCTGTGCGGCAATCTCGCTGCTCTGCGACCGCGGGTGGGGTACCCACATTTTTGACATCAACCCGTTCTACATCACCGAGTGTCTCTGCCTAGATCTGCTGCTCCTGCGCGTTGGCAAGCGCATTGGGCACAGCCGGGCAATCAGCTTTGTGGCCAAGAACCAGTTTGGGATCTATATCATCCACCTGTTCATGCTGAACCGCGTGTACGACAAGATGCCCGACACGAGCTTTCTCCCCTGGTTCTTGGAGTGGCCGCTCTACGTCCTGGCGACGCTCGCGTTGTCGCTGGTGGGAGTGCTCGCCATCGACTACCTGGTGGTAAAGCCCGTGCAGTGGGTGCTCGACCGCATCTTTGGGCAGGCAAAGCCCCGCGTGAAGCAGGCGAGCTAGAGCGCAGGCGTCGCGCGAACCGTCCAACAGGAACCGTCCCCGATGGAC
>JAFUBJ010000009.1 GCA_017460265.1 Atopobiaceae bacterium
CTGCGAAAGCCAAGCCTAAGCCCAAGAGTGCCAAGGCTGCTTCCACGAAGCAGAAGAAGCCTCAGCCGGCCCCTAAGGCCACCACCCGTCCCGGAGAGCAGGAGCAGGACGGCAGCTACGAGCTTCCCCCGTTCTCGATGCTGTCCTCCAACCCAAACAGCGCTTCGAGTGCGAGCTCACAAGACGAGCTTGACGAGACGATGGCTCGGCTGCAGTCGACCCTTGCCGAGTTCGGCCTTACCAGTCGTGTCGTCGACTACACCTCCGGCCCGCTCGTGACCACGTTCCAGGTCGAGATGGGGGAGGGCGAGCGCGTCAACAAGATCACGAACCTCCAGGACGACATCGCCTTGTCGCTTGCGGCAAAGTCTGTTCGTATCTTTGCGCCCATCCCAGGTACAAGCCGTGTGGGCATCGAGATTCCCAACAAGGCGCGCCAGAACGTCCACCTGGGCGACGTCCTTCCCTATGCGAGCGGCGGACCACTTGAGTTTGCCATCGGTCGTGACGCAGAGGGGCGTGCGGTCACGGCAGACCTTGCCGCCATGCCGCACCTTCTTGTGGCTGGAGCCACGGGTTCGGGAAAGTCGGTCATGATCAACTCGCTCATCATGTCACTCCTCATGCGTGATACGCCCAAGCAGGTCAGGCTGATTCTGGTTGACCCCACGCGCGTCGAGTTCTCGGGCTATAACGGGCTTCCGCACCTGTACGTTCCTGTCGTGACCGAGCCCTGTCAGGCCGCAAGCGCCCTTCAGTGGGCGGTGTCCGAGATGGAGCGTCGCCTCAAGGTGTTCGAGCGTGCCGGCGCGCGCAACATCAACGTCTACAACGAGATGTGCACGAAAGGAAAGCTCTCCGAGATGGATAACCCTCCAGAGCCCATGCCCTTCATGGTCATCATCATCGACGAGCTCGCCGACCTCATGATGGTTGCCGGCAAGGACGTCGAGGCATCCATCGTACGCATCGCTCAGCTCGCCCGTGCCGCCGGCATCCACCTCGTTCTTGCGACGCAGCGTCCTTCCGCAAACGTCGTGACGGGCCTCATCAAGTCCAACATCGAGACGCGCATCGCCCTTTCCGTCGCCTCTGGTACGGACTCGCGCGTCATTCTCGACCAGGTGGGTGCGCAGCGCCTCTTGGGAAACGGTGACATGCTCTTCAAGGAGCGTGGCGGCCTTCCCAGGCGCGTCTTGGGCTGCTACGTCTCTGACCCCGAGATCGAGGAAGTGGTCGACTTCATCCGCGCGCAAGCCGAGCCCGATTACCACGAGGAGATTCTCTCTGCGGTCGTTCCGGGTCAGCCTGGCGGTGGCTCCTCTGGTGACGTTGCCGACGATGATGACCCCCTTGTGTGGGAGGCGGCCCAAATAGTCGTGGAATCTCAGCTAGGTTCTACCTCTGGCCTGCAGAGAAGGCTTAAGGTGGGATACGCTAGAGCAGGAAGAATTATGGACATGCTCGAGGCGAAGGGCGTTGTCGGGCCACCCGACGGCTCCAAGCCTCGTGAGGTTCTGCTTGATTCGGAAGGACTCGAGGAGCTTCGACTCCTTGACCAACAATATAGGGAGGTGTAGCCCGTGCCACGTCCACGCTTCAGCGAGATGCTCGTCACCAGAAGACGCCAGCTGGGCCTCTCGATCTCCCAGGCCTCTCAGGTCCTGCGCCTGAAGGAACAGGTGCTGATTGCCTTTGAGGAGGGCGATTTCGACCACATCCCCAAAAGCGGGTACGCCCAAGGGATGCTCTCTTCTTACGCGCGCTATCTTGGCCTCAATCCGCGCCAGGTCGTCAACCAGTTCTCTGCCGACCTCAGCGACTACGTCAAGTCGGGTGCGCCACGCAACGTAGACGACGATTCCTCGGGCTATGGCTCGAGTCCCTACGTTGCCTCGCGTGGCCTTCTGCCCACCTCTGGTGGTCCTGCGGGCGACCTCGGTGCGTTTGCGACCACATCGCAGCCCCATTCGAGGCAGCAGTCTGCACCTCTCGTCAACCAGAGGCGTTATGTGGGCTCGCTGCACGACGAGACCGAGCGCGTGTACGGCTATGACGTCGAAGATGAGTATTACTCCGGAGTGGAGCAGCGCCCCTACACGACGCGTCAGCCCTATTCGACGCAGCGCACGCGAGCGGCTTCGGCCCGCGCACGGGCAAGAAGGTCCTCGGACAGGAGCTCCTATGCTCGTAGCGGCTCATATGTTCGTGACGAGGTGACCACGCGCAGGGTTGCTCCCTCGCAATACACCGATGACCTTCGCTATGACGACGAGACGAGCTCCTATGAGGCGGCCTCGACGGGTTCGGGCCGTCAGAAGTCTCGCAACATCGCAAGCACCCGCAGGCCAAACGTCAAACGTCGTGCCTCCGACACCAATCGTGGCCGGGGACGCGACGTGCCACATAGGCGTGGAGGCGTCGTCGGTGCCGTCATTGACTTCTTCTCCGACGGCACGCATGCCCTGGTGGCTCTCATTGGCCTGCTCGCCATCGCGCTGACCTTCGTCATCATCTTCTCGGTGAGGTCGTGCGTCAACAACAACTCGACCGAGGCCGACCGTGGCACGGTTCCCGTAACCCAAAGCGAGCAGTCGAGTGAGACCGAAAAGAAGGAGGATGCCCTCGACAAGGCCGTGGACGCCGCCAATGACGCCTTGAAGGAAGAGAAGGAAGGCGAAGGCGGCTCGACGAGCGATACCACGAGCACCACCAAGAAGACCGAAACCCCCAAGGAGACCAAGGTCGTCGTGTCCGTCGAGTCGGGCATGGTCTCCTGGGTCGAGATCCTCTGTGACGGAGAGAGCAAGATCGCCACTACCGTCACGGGCCCCTGGAGCGAGACCTATGACGTCCACGAGTCCATTACCATTGAGGTGGGCGACACCACGGCGGTGACGGTCACCGAAAATGGAGCCCAGCGTCAGTTTGACTCCAAGACCTCTGGCATCGGCACCATCACCATTCAGGGCACGCCTGAGGCAAAGACCACCAACACCGACGCCAACCAGCAGGGCTCGGGTGAGCAGAACGCCGACCAGGGCGACAACGCCTCTGGCGATTCCAACGAGTCCTCTCAGAACAACGAGGGCAACAACAATAACTCCTCGCAGCATGACACGGGTGAGGACGAGTACCTGTACAACTACAACGGCTACGACATCTACTACAGCGCCGATGAGGACCTCTACTACTTCATCGACGAGAGTGGCCAGAGAATCAACGCGCAGGACGGCACGCCCGCCTAGTCCTGAACTGTCTGAGGAGGAACCATGGCAAAGGATTCTAGCTTCGACGTCGTCTCGAGCGTCGACATGCAAGAGGTTGACAATGCGTATCAGCAGACCGCTCGCGAACTCACACAACGCTCCGACCTGAAGGGCTCAGGTGCCACCATCGACTTCTCTCGCAAGGACGCGACCTTTATCGTGGCCGCCCCTTCGGAGTTCGTCGCCAGCCAGGTCATAGACGTTCTGGGCACCAAGCTCGTGCGCCGCGGCGTCGACCTCAAGGCCATTCGCTGGTCTGATCCTGTGCCCGCAGCGGGCATGTCGGTGCGTCAGTCGGGCTCTGTCGTCCAGGGCATAGACCAGGACACCTCAAAGAAGATCGCCAAGGACATTCGCGACCTCAAGCTCAAGTGCAAGCCCACGGTCGAGGGAGATAAACTGCGTGTGAGCTCTGCCTCGCGCGACGTCTTGCAGCAGGTGATAGCCTTCCTCAAGGAGCAGGACTACGGCCTGCCTCTCCAGTTCGTGAACTATCGCTAGGCTGTCTTTCGACCTGCCTGCTCAAAGAGGTGTTACTACATGAATCGCGTTCTCTTCGTCACGCTTGGGTGTGCCAAGAACGAGGTTGACACCGATCGAATGAGGGCGTTGCTCGTTGCTGCGGGGTTCTCCGAGGCGGAAAGCGTCGGCGAGGCCGACGTGATCATTGTCAACACGTGCTCGTTCCTTGCGTCTGCGACCAGCGAGTCCATAGAGACCACCTTGGAACTAGCCGAGGCTGTCGCCGAGGGCATCCGTGCGCTTCCCATCATCATGTGTGGCTGCGTTCCCTCGCGCTACGGCGACGAGCTTGTCCCTGAGCTGCCCGAGGTTGCCGCCTTCGTTCGCGCCGAAGAGGAGGACGACATCGTGTCCGTCGTCCGTGAGGTGCTGTCCGTAGACGGACGCAGTTCCTCAACGCACGGAGCCTTGCGGACGGTCGAAGGGTCGAGCGCCTACATCAAGATCTCGGATGGCTGCAACCGCTTCTGCTCCTTCTGCGCCATTCCCTTCATTCGCGGCCGTTACTATTCTCGGCCGTATGAGGAGATTGCGGAGGAGGTTCGCACGCTTGCCGCCGGTGGCGTCCGCGAGTTTGTTCTCATAGGGCAGGACACGGGCATCTGGGGCAAAGACCTGGAAGAGCCGCGCACGCTTGCCTGGCTGCTCAGGAAGGTCGCAAAGCTCGTGCGGAATGTCGACGGATGGGTCAGGGTGCTCTACCTGCAACCCGAGGGCATGACTGACGAGCTCATCTCCACCATCCGCGACACGCCCGAAGTGCTTCCCTACATTGACATTCCCATCCAGCACTGCTCGGAGCGCCTTCTCAAGGCAATGAACCGCTCCGGTTCCGCCGACCAGCTGCACTCCCTCTTTGATCGCCTGAGGGCGGAGATTCCCGGCATGGTGCTCAGGACCACGGGCATGGCTGGCTTTCCCGGCGAGACCGACGAAGAGGCGGACGAGCTCTACGACTTCATAGCCGAGCAGGAGTTTGACTACACCTCGGTCTTTTCGTTCTCGCCCGAGGAGGGGACCCGAGCGGCACGCATGGATGGCCAAGTTGACGAGGACGTCAAGCTGGAACGCACCCAGCGTCTCATTGATCTAACCGAGCAACTGGGCTTTGCGGCGACCGCGAAGCATGTTGGCGAGCGCGTCAAGGTCATCATAGACGGCGTGGAGGAATCCGACGGGGGCCTAGAGCTCATCGGCCATACATGGTTCCAGGCACCCGACAGCGACGGAGCGGTGCACATCGCAAGTGGGGAAGCCGCCGTTGGTGACATCGTAACCTGCGATTTGGTCGACTCGTTCTGCTATGAGCTTATCGGCGAGATAGTTCGATAGGAGTGATGACGTTGTCTAAGAACAAGAGTGCTTCCATCTGTACGCCCGCAAACATTGTCACCTGCGTTCGCGTTGTGCTCGTTCCCCTGTGGCTTTTGATTGCCGAGCTGGCACGCAGCTCGGGCGCACTCGGCAGCGGCGGTGCCCTGGCTTGGGCTTCGTTTTTGCTCTACGTGCTCATCTCGCTGACCGACAAGCTCGATGGATATCTGGCGCGCAGCAGGGGAGAGGTGACCGACTTCGGCAAGTTCCTTGACCCCATCGCAGACAAGCTTTCGGTGGTCACGGCGTTTCTGTATCTTCTCGAGCTTGGGCTTGTTCCGAGCTGGGCTGTTTTGATTGTCGTGGCACGCGAGTTCATCATCTCGGGCCTGCGCATGGTTGTCGCCTCAAAGGGAGTTGTCGTCGCCGCAAGCGACTTGGGTAAGTGGAAGACGGCAACTACGATGATCTCAATCTGTGCCCTCCTGCTTACCGTCACGATCCCCGTCGGCACCTACGAGAACTACTTCCGTCTTGTTGGCCTCGGGTCTCTCATTGTCGCGCTTATCCTGACCGCTTGGTCTGGAGCGGACTACTGCGTCAAATGCTGGCCGTATGTCGTTGGCAAAGATGAGTAACGAACAGACGGACCTTGCGCGTGAGGTCGTTGAGCTTGGCCTAAAGCGCGGCGCAACAGTCTCTACGGCAGAGTCTTGTACCGGCGGGCTGGTCTGCGGCGCTCTCACGGCACTCAGTGGCTCTTCGGCCGTGGTACGCGGTGGCATCGTAAGCTACGACCCTCTAGTTAAGCATGACGTGCTTGGTGTCAGCACCGAGGTGATCTCTGACCCTTTGCGCGGGGTGGTCTCGTCCGACTGCGCCTTGCAGATGTGCCAAGGAGCGGCACGGGTGCTCAAGTCCGACGTGTCCGTCTCGATTACGGGCATTGCTGGTCCCACCGGGGCTGAAGAGGGTAAACCAGTGGGTACCGTTTGGTTCGGCTTGTTCATGGGCGGTCACGCCAAGACCGAGCTCCATCACTTTGACGGAGACCGGGAGGCTGTTCGCCATCAGGCCGTTTGTCGCGCATTGTGTTTGCTTCGTGAAGGAATCGAGGGGCTTTCTTCCAGGACCTCATGACCCCGAAAGGCTCATTGACCTCTGTTTTCGGCGTTTTGGCTGTTGTTTGGTGGTCGACTGGTTTGGTTGTCAGCGAAGTGCAAGCTAAGGGGCAGGTATCGCAGAGCCTTGTGCTAGATGTGAGTACTATTGTACTAAACAAGTTCATTGACCTAGAACCAATGTTCGTATACTATGAAAAGGTCAATTCCGAAAGAGGGGACATCTCATGGCAAGAAGCAAAGGCCCTGTTCGCGAGGTTCACGAGAAGACGTATGGCGAAGATCGCGACAAGATGATCGCGACCACCAAGGAAGAGATAGAGAAGAAGTTTGGCAAAGGCGCCATCATGCGCTTTGGCGATGGTGGTCCCGAGCTTGAGGTGGAGGCAATTCCCACAGGTGCCCTGTCTCTTGACGTTGCACTTGGCATTGGCGGCGTGCCGCGTGGGCGTATCGGCGAGATCTACGGCCCGGAGTCTTCCGGCAAGACAACGCTTTCCCTCGAGATTCTTGCCGAGGCCCAGGCAATGGGCGGCGTCGTTGCCTTCATAGACGCCGAGCATGCCCTCGATCCGGGCTATGCGGCGCGCATCGGTGTCGATATCGACGAGGTCCTCATTTCGCAGCCCGACACGGGCGAGCAGGCCCTTGAGATATGCGACATGCTCGTTCGCTCAGGCGCTATCGACGTTGTCGTCATCGACTCCGTTGCCGCACTGGTACCTCGCGCAGAAATCGAGGGAGAAATCGGAGACACCACCGTTGGCCTCCAGGCAAGGCTCATGAGCCAGGCGCTCAGGAAGCTTGCGGGCTCTCTCTCCAAGTCAAACACCACCTGCATCTTCATCAACCAGCTGCGTGAGAAGATTGGCGTCATGTTTGGCAACCCCGAGACCACGCCTGGCGGTCGCGCGCTCAAGTTCTTCTCTTCAGTTCGCATGGACATCAGGCGAGTCGACTCCATCAAACAGGGCCAGGACGTCATCGGCAGTCGTGTGCGCGTCAAGGTCGTCAAGAACAAGGTTGCCGCTCCTTTCAAGCAGGCAGAGTTCGACATCATGTACGGCACGGGCATCTCAAAAGAGGGTTCCATCCTCGACATGGCCGTAGACTTCGGCATCGTTAACAAGTCCGGCGCATGGTTCACCTATGACACCGAGCGCTTGGGGCAGGGTCGCGAGGCGGCAAAGTCCTTCCTCTCGTCCAACCCCGACCTGAGGGACGAAATCGAGCGTAAGGTTCGCGTAGAGTGTGGGCTGGAGTTTGACGACGAGCCTGTCGGCGAGCCTGTTGACACCATCGATGTTTTTGAGAATTCGGCCGAATAGTGTCTTTGTCTGACGGTTCCTTGTCATGGGAAGTGGTTCTTCCCGAGAGGCGTGGACCCAGTCTTTCTGGTCCACGCCCTCGCGCGACGCTGGAGATAACGACATCCGATAGGGGAGCAGAGCGTCTGAGTCTTCCCCTATCGGTTGGAAAGACGCTTAAGGCAAAGCTTGAGTCGGGTGAGCTAAGTCCAGGATCTCGAGCAGAGCTTATCTTCTTTGTTCGCGAGGAGTCTTCACGCCAGGCATCCATGCGAATTGAGCGCCTTGTCAACAAGCGAGACTACGCTGTCTCGGAAATCGAAGAGAAGTTACGTCAAGACGGCTACGGTACCTCGGCACGCGAGCAGGCCATTGCACGGGCCCTCGATGCAAACATCCTCAATGACCAACGTTATGCTTCGGTCTTCATTCGTACGAAGATATCGTCTGGATGGGGGGCGATGCGCATCGAACGAGAGCTCAGACGTCGAGGCATCGAACTCAAATCGGTCGACGGGTGGCCCGAGGAGTTCTTTGATGACGATCAGGACGAGGAGTCACGGGCATATGACCTTGCCCGCACAAGACGCATCGCAGCTAAGAATGGGTTCGAGAAGCTCGTGAGGTTCCTTTGCTCAAAGGGATACTCGCTCTCGACTTCGATGCGCGTTGCGCGCCGCGTCATGGATGAATGTGACTCGGAGTAGCTGTCCTCAGCGTGTTGGCATATCGATTTGTTTCTTGTGAAGGACAATCGTTTGACCAGTTGGCGCTTGTTGGATGATTTGACAGTCAGCAATGTCAAACATACGATAAGAATGTCATTTGAGACATTCCCCGTCCGCTGGCCTAACAGCTGACGTCTTTGTTTTCTTTGAGATCGCTAAGCCATAGCCTTGGTCTTATTTTGCCCAAGATAACGGGAGGGTGCCTCGGGTGGCGGGTTCCGCTGTTCTTCACATGGCGGTTTCCTAAACACACATCGAAACGTCCGAGGAGTCATCATGAACGTCTTAACGCTTGTGGTCGGGGTTATCTGCCTCGTCATTGGCGCGTTGGCAGCCTATTTCTATGCAAACAGCGCCTCCAATGCAAAGGTCACCGAAGCCAACCGTCAAGTCCAAGATGCCCAGTCTCGTGCTGAGCGCATCACCTCAGATGCCGAGCGCGAGGCGGAGGCCGCAAAGAAGGCAGCCCTCGTCGAGGCGCGCGAAGAGATCCTGCAGCTTCGCAAGGAGTCCGAGGTTGAGGAGCGCAGGCGCAAGGGTGAGCTCCAGAACCTCGAGAATCGCATCATGCAGCGCGAGGAGTCCCTCGAGCATCGTAACGACGCGCTTGACCGGAAGGAGCATCAGCTCTCGAGCCTTCAGAGCTCCCTTGATCGTCGCAAGAACGAGATTGATGACCTCTACTCCCGTCAGATGAGCGAGCTGGAAAGGATTTCCGTCCTTACGCAGGCTCAGGCAAAAGACGAGCTGCTTGATCGCGTTCGTGCCGAGACCATTCGTGACGAGGCGCAGATCCTTCGTGAGTCCGAGCAACGCGTTCGCGCACAGGCTGACAAGACTGCCCGTGAGATCGTCTCCACGGCCATTCAGCGCTGCGCAGCTGACCAGGCCGGAGAGATCACCGTCACCTCCGTTCATATCCCATCTGACGACCTCAAGGGCAGGATCATCGGCCGAGAAGGTCGCAACATTCGTACCTTCGAGCAGGTGTCCGGCGTTTCCCTGGTCATTGACGACACGCCCGAGACGGTCATTCTCTCGAGCTTTGACCCCGTTCGCCGTGAGATCGCGCGCGTAGCCCTCGAGAACCTCATTGCAGACGGCCGCATCCATCCCGCTCGCATCGAGGAGATGTACAAGAAGGCAGAGACGCTCGTTAACGAGCGCGTTCGCGAGGCTGGCGAGCAGGCCGCCTTCGACTGCGGCATCCACGACCTTCATCCCGAGCTCATCAAGACCCTTGGCGCGCTGCGCTACCGCACGTCCTTTGGCCAGAACGTGCTTCAGCACTCCATCCAGGTCGCCACGCTCTGCGGCGTCATGGCTTCCGAGCTTGGCGTGAACGCCGCGCCTGCCAAGCGCGCCGGCCTCCTGCACGACCTTGGCAAGGCCATCGACCATGAGGTCGAGGGACCTCATGCGGTCATCGGCGCCGACCTCTGCCGGCGCTATGGCGAGAGGCCTGACATCGTCCATGCCGTCGAGGCCCACCATGCCGACGTCGAGCCCAACTCCGTCCTGGACGTTCTCGTCCAGGCTGCCGACGCCATCTCTGCCGCGCGTCCCGGAGCCCGTCGTGAGTCTGCCGAGAGCCACCACCTGCGCCGTGAGAAGCTCGAAGAGATCTCCAACGCCCACGACGGCGTCGAGCGTACCTACGCTATGCAGGCCGGTCGTGAGCTGCATGTCATGGTCCAGCCTGAGAAGATCTCTGACGCTCAGGCAACGGTCCTCGCACACGACATCGCCAAGCAGATCGAGGACGAGATGGAGTATCCCGGACAGGTTCGCGTCGTCGTCATCCGTGAGTCACGCGCCATCGACGTCGCCAAGTAGTCAGGTACCAAGACCTATGGGCAAGAGCCCTGACGACCTCATGTCATTCGTCTCCCGAATGGGGGGAGACCGCCAGCTCCGCGTCGAGGAAAACCTCGGCGCGGGCTTTGTCCGTCTGAGGGTTGCCGAGGCCGAGCGCCGGCAGGCTAAGCACGACATCCGCTCGATTGAAGACGCCGTCATAGAAATGCTCAGGAACGCCCGTGACGCAGGTGCGCGCCACATCTACGTCGCAACCTCGCGCGAGGGAACCGTGCGCACGACGACCATCCTAGATGACGGCGTTGGCATACCGCCTAGCATGCACGAACGCATCTTTGACGCTCGCGTGACCTCAAAGCTTGACACGATGAAGATGGACCGCTGGGGCGTTCATGGACGCGGGATGGCCCTCTTTGCGATTCGCGAGAACACCGAGTCCGCAAGCGTCTTGAGTTCTGACACGGGTAAGGGTGCGGCGATACAGCTCGTGTCCGACGCCAATCGGCTCTCTGAGCGCTCTGACCAGTCTACGTGGCCCAACATGGGTACCGACGACGAAGGACAGCCCTCCATCGTCAAGGGCCCGCGCAACATCGTGAGAACCTGTTGCGAGTTCTGTCTTGAAGAGCATGGGAGCTGCGAAGTCTATCTTGGATCTCCCGCAGACATCGTCGCAACGGCGCGGAGACGTGTCCGTCCCACTCTGTCGCATACGGACCTTCTGTTCCTAGACGACCTTGATGACCTTCCTGTCCTTGAAAGGCTGAGTGCCGCTGCCGATGCCGGCGAGCTTTCCCAGGTCGCCCACGGAGTGGGTCTCACCATCTCGGAAAGGACAGCACATCGCATCGTATCGGGCGAGATACGTCCCATGCGCAGCGTATGGTCGCGCATGACCCATGCATCCCAGGCGCAAGACGCGCATGTCGACCTCATGCGTGACAGGAGGGGTTTGCGCATATCCGAAAAGGATGCCGAAGACTTCCTCCGTCTCATGGAGCGTGATTTCTCGCTTCTTGGCGAGCGGTACTATCTGACGCTCGCGCAAGACCCCAAGCTTCGGTACTCAAGGGGCCGGCTAACGGTCATCTTTGATGTTATGGAATCTGATTAGTAAGCCTCGACATATAACAGCTGAAACTGCGCTATTATGAATATTCCTGCCATTGATTGACCTATCTTTGGCGCCCTGAACCAACAATGCTGAATCGTCACATACTGGAGCCAACCCCATGGAGTACCTAAAGGTTTCGAGCAAGTCTTCTCCCGCCTCCGTAGCCGGTGCCATTGCCGGCATGGTCAAGGATGGCGTACCTGTGAACATACAGTCCGTTGGTGCAGGTGCGGTCAATCAGGCCATCAAGGCTATCGCTATTGCTCGTGGCTTTCTGATTCCAACGGGCGTCGACATCTCGTGTGCCCCCACCTTCGCCGACATCGACATTGCCGGCGAAAGCCGCACGGCCATTAGGATTGCCGTGTACGTTCACCGTTTGGCCCCACAGGCCGCCAACCCCTCTTCAGCAGACGACGCCGTCGAGATTGCCTAGCCTATGGTACGTCGCGCCGAGCTCGTTGGGCTTGCCTATCACATCATTACCTTTGGCTGCCAGATGAACCAGCATGACTCCGAGCGGGTCGCTGGCTTGTTGGATGATTGCGGATGCCTGGTTACATCGAGTCCCGAGGATGC
>JAFUBJ010000126.1 GCA_017460265.1 Atopobiaceae bacterium
GAAGACCGCGCCGAGAGCCGCTCCCAACAGTAGGAGGCCCAATACCGCGCAGGTAAAGACATTGTTCGCTCGGTCTTTGTCGCCTGCGCCGAGCGCGATGGCAATGGGCACGGACGAGCCCACGCCCACCAAATCGCCCACGGCAAAGACGAGGACGACGAACGGCATGGCAAGGTTTACTGCGGCAAAGGCGGTCGACCCCAGCAACTGCCCCACGATGACGCCGTCAAGCACGTCGTACAGTGCGGATGCCAGCATGGACACCGCGCCAGGCGCCGCTGCCAAAATGAACAGGCGCGTAGGCGCCGTATGCAGGTACAGCTTACGCAGCTCCTCTTCATGTGACTGGTCAAGCTCGGGCATGAAACGATGCTCCCTAAAACAAAAGGCCGAAGAGACTGTGCCTAGCAGCGCGTCTTCTCCGGTCTTCGGACCCTCCGACTATGTCGCCACCTGCCATGCAGGCGGACGTTCACAGAGGAGTAGTTTGGCAGATGGGTGCCCCTGCGTCAACAAGAAGCAGGTAATCCACCTCCCAATAACGTACCCTTTACGCCAACTATTCGGCCTTTCATTTTGGGAGGCCGAATAGTTGCGATAAAGGGTACACTGTCGCGGCACGACTACCTCAGGCTTGATGCCTGACAACGCCTAGGCGCCGGCGTATCATGGGGTGGTCAAATATCTGATGGGAGGCCCCATGGGCAAGGTTGCTCGGTTGGCAAAGGTCGCGACGGCTGCGGGAGCCTTTGGCGCAGCATACGGCGCGCTTGTCGCTCCGCGTCGTGGGGGAGAGGATGTCGCTTCTCAGTGGGAGAAGCTCTGCACCTATCGCTATGCGCATCGCGGGCTGCATGACAACCGCACGCCCGCGCCCGAAAACTCGCTTGCTGCCTTTCGGTTGGCGCGAGAGTGGGGCTATGGCTCCGAGCTGGACGTGCACCTGACGGCAGACGACCAGCTGGTGGTCATCCACGATTCTCGCCTGCAGCGTGCGTGTGGTGTGGGGGGCGTCGTTGAGGACAAGAGCCTGGCAGAACTCGCTGACCTCCGGCTCTTTGGCACCCATGAGGGGATCCCCACGTTCGAGTCCGTGCTTGACGTGTACGAGGGTGGCATGGGACCGTGCCCGCCGCTTGTGGTTGAGATCAAGACCCATGGTGACAACTATGCCCGCCTCACCGAGCGCGTGATGGCCGCGTTGGACACGCACCAGGTGCCGTATTGCGTCGAAAGCTTCGATCCACGTGTGCTCTGGTGGCTGCGCCGTAACCGTCCTGAGGTCGTGCGCGGACAGCTCTCGGAGAACTTTGTTGTTGACAAAGACTCTGACCTCGGCTTTGTTCGCGGGTTTACGCACGGGGCCCTCATCTTCAATGTGTTTGCGCGACCTGACTTCGTGGCGTATCGGCATGACCATCGCCGTCGCGTGGCGGTGTGGCTGGCATGCCGTCTCCTCGGCGCGCGCCTGGTGACGTGGACCATCAAGAGCCCGGAGGAGCTTGCCGAGGTCGAGGACGCTGGCGGCGTGGGCATCTTCGAGGGCTTTGAGCCCGGGCCGCGCAGGGCTGAGGGCTAGAGCCTCCGTGCCTTGGACGTATCTGCGACAAATTCAGGTACGCTAGATGGGTGTGAAAGGAGTTCCCATGACAACTGACGTGCTCATCATTGGAGCTGGCCCCGCCGGAATCTTCACGGCTCTGGGCCTTCTGGGGAAGGGCGATGCTCGCAACATCACGCTGGTTGACCGCGGTCTTCCCATCGAGAGACGCAGCTGTCCCAAGGAGCGCGTGGGCCATTGCGTGGGCTGTCGGCCTTGTCGCATCACCACGGGCTTCAGCGGTGCCGGCGCCTTCTCTGATGGCAAGCTCTCGCTTTCCTGCGACGTAGGAGGAGACCTGCCCGAGCTCATCGGCGCGGACCTCGCGCAAGAGACCATCGGCCGCTGTGATGACATCTACCTGCGCTTTGGTGCCGATCCGCACGTGGAGGGCGTGGAAAACCCTGATGCGATAGCACAGATTCGCCGTCGCGCCATCAAGGCGGGCCTCAAGCTCGTCGACTGCCCCATCCGCCACCTGGGCACCGAGCGCTCGCAAGAGATCTACGGCAGCGTCCAGCAGCATCTCATTGACGCAGGCGTGAACATCCTCTTTGAGCACAAGTGCATTGACGTGCTGGTGGAGGAAGGACCAACGGGTAAGGTGTGTGTGGGTGCCGTCGTGGCCGACCACGCCGGGGGAGCAGAGAACGCTCCGTTTGAGATCCGCGCCGCGCATATCGTCATTGCCACCGGTCGTCGTGGTGCGGCGTGGCTGGACGAGCTCTGCCAGCGCCATGGCATCGATCACGAGAGTGGCCCCATGGACATGGGCGTGCGCGTCGAGGTGCGCAACGAGATCATGGACGACGTGAACAACGTCCTCTACGAGAGCAAGCTGGTGGGTTATCCCAACCCCTTCCGCGACAAGGTGCGCACGTTCTGCCAGAACCCGGGGGGATTTGTCAGCCAGGAGAACTACGACCACGGTCTTGCCGTCGTCAACGGGCACAGCTACAAGGACCGCAAGAGCGCCAACACCAACCTCGCCGGTCTCGCCACGCAGCATTTCCGCGAGCCATTTGACCGGCCCATCGCGTACTCCACACAGGTGGGTCAGCTTGTCAACATGCTCGGTGACGGCCACATCCTGGTGCAGCGTTTTGGTGACATCCTCGACGGAAAGCGTACCTGGCAGGATGAGCTGAGCCGCTCCAACGTGATGCCTACCCTGCCCGATGCCGAGCCGGGTGACATCACAAGCGCCATGCCGTACCGCGCCATGACCGACATCGTGGAGTTCATCAAGCTGGTGGACCAAGTGGTTCCGGGCTTTGCTGCCGAGGAGACGCTGCTCTACGCGCCGGAGCTGAAGTTCTACAGCAATCGCGTGCGCATGGACGAGCACTTTGACACCAACGTGGCGCGCCTGCACTGCCTGGGAGACAGCTCGGGCTGGACACGCGGCCTGATGATGGCCAGCGTGATGGGCCTGCTCATGGGCGAGGAGCTCGCCGCGCGGTGACTCGGAAGGGATACTCCCCTTTGAGTC
>JAFUBJ010000127.1 GCA_017460265.1 Atopobiaceae bacterium
TAGCACGGGCAACCTGGAATAGGGGGACAGGCCCCATCGTGCGGATTTCTAGAAATCCGCACGATGGGGCCTGTCCCCCTATTCCAGGTTGCCCGTGCTATCATTGAAAAGTTAGAGCTCGTTCAACCCAGTTTGGAAGGCACATGGCAAAGCACAACCGAGGCATCAGCATCATGACCTCGTCGATCATCGACGTGTGCCTCGTGCTGCTCGCCATGGTCGTTGCCTACTTCCTGCGCTTCAACGTGCTTGCGGGCATCGACAATGTCGGCACCCTTGACACGCACGTATCCTGGGCTGCCATCATCTCGCCCGTCGTCGTATTTCTCTTTGGCCTGACGAGCGCCAGCGACTACGGCCCCTCCGCACCCGACCTCACCCGCCAGCTGGGACTGACCATCGTGTCGACTACCGTGTCGGTGATGATGCTCATCGTATGCGTGTTCATCTTCAGGCTCGTGGACATGTCTCGTCTTCTACTGGTGCTTTTCTGGGCATTGATGACGCTCTTTGCCTGCCTCAAGACCATCGCATTCCGCTATTACTTCAAGCACCTTTATTCACAAGGCACGGGACAGCGGCGTGTAGTTCTGGTCGGATCGGGCCACAACGCCGTGCGCTACGCCGCTGGCATCGCTCGCCAGAAGGCGAGTCCGTATCGCATCGTGGGAAACGTCGGCCCCCACCCCATCAGCACTGAGGTCAAGCATCTAGGCAGCTACAGGTCCATCGACCAGGTGCTCGATTCCCTCAACCCCGAAGAGATCGTGGTGGCGCTCGACTCCCACGAGCATGGCCTTTTGGACGACCTGCTCCTCGCCTGCGAGCAGAGCGGTAGCCGCGTCTCCATCATGCCCAACTACCACGAGTTTCTCTCTACGCGCTCCAATATCAACGTGGAGGGCTCGACGCCCGTCATCAACATCAACAAGGTGCCGCTCGACAACGTGGGCTTCTCCTTCATCAAACGCATGATGGACATCCTTGGTTCACTTGCGCTCATCGTGCTGACCTCACCCATCATGATTGTGGCGGCCATCGGCACCAAGCTCTCGTCCCCTGGGCCCATCATCTTTGCGCAGCGCCGCGTAGGACGCGGACGGCAAGAGTTTGACATGTACAAATTCCGCAGCATGCGCGTGAACGACGAGCAGGACAGCGCCTGGACCACCACGGATGACCCACGTAAGACCAGGTGGGGCGCCTTCATGCGACGCTTCTCCATCGACGAGCTGCCCCAGCTTTTCAACGTGCTCAAAGGTGACATGAGCCTGGTCGGTCCGCGTCCGGAGATTCCCACCTATGTGGATAACTTCAAGGTGAGCGTACCTCTGTACATGATTCGTCATCAGGTAAGACCTGGCATGACCGGCTGGGCGCAGATCAACGGCCTGCGCGGCGATACCTCCATCGAGAAGCGCGTGACCTACGAGCTGTACTACATCAACAACTGGACGCTGCTCTTTGACCTCAAGATCTTGGTGCTCACTCCTGCCAAGGGCGTCCTCAGCAACGACCAGGAAAGCCTGGTCTGATACTAGGGGCCTTTCGTATCAGAAGCTGGATTCGTAGCGCTTGCCAAAGAACTTGGCTGCCAGGAAGCCGCCGCCCTTCTTGACCCAGTTGGTCTTCTCGGGATTCTTGACGCGCACCTCCTGCACAGGCACACCCTCCGACTTGAGCCATACGTCAAGGCAGCGCTCTCCCAGCCTTCCCACACAGCGGGCGTGGAAGTCGTTCATCTGCGAGAAGTCGAGGTAGCTCTCGGTTGCTTCGAGCACATCAAAGAGCCAGGTGCAGTAGGCATCAAGCACGTCGCGCGGCATGATGAGCATGTTGAACATATGACCCTTGCGCTGCGCGAGGTGCTCTTCGAGCGTAGCCACCCGCGCTGGACTCACGTCGTGAACACCCTTCCTCAGTGCCGCAAGCTGCGAGCCGTCCTGGTCAAAGGTGTGCATGTAGTGCGATTCGATGGTCTCGATGTAGTAGTTGCGCGCCTTGGCGACCACCACATCGCCATTGCTCACGAGACGCTCCGCGTCAGCGGAAGAGAGGAATCCCCGCTCGCCGGAGCCCGCAAAGTGGCGTCGGTAGTGCACGAGTCCCAACCAGTCGCAGGAGAGGTTGCGCCATCCCCACCAGAGAGCCGTCAGCTCGCAGTAGCGCGGGTTCTTGGAAGAGATGTTGTCGCCCTCGTCGTCGTGGGCAAAACCCTCGATATGGTCATGCTGCGCAGCGCCCACCTGCACGGGAAGGTACAGGGGGTCGCTCGGCATCCAATAGGGCTTGTGCGACGCGACGAGTATCGTGGTGCTAGCTGCCAAGACGCCTCCCCATCCATAATCCGTACAAAGGGGCCTGTCCCCCTTTTCCGGATTATTGTACCTTGCCTGTGTTCCTTCGCAGCTCTTATGCACATCAATAGCCATACCACGCCGCCCCTGTGGTAACCTCAGACAATGTTGGCAACGATACGTCTATTAAAGGTTCAGCATGCCGCAGCAAGAACTTGCCAAAACATTTAAACGAACGAGGAGAAACCTCAAAGAGAACGCCTTTCTCTTCCAGCAGCTCGTCAACCGTGACTTCCAGCAGAAGTACAAGCGCACGATTCTGGGCATGGCGTGGAGCGTCCTTTCGCCCCTCTGCCAACTGCTCGTCATGATGTTCGTCTTCAAAAACCTCTTTGGACGTGCGGTCAACCACTATGTTATCTACATGTTTGCTGGGAACATCGTCTGGTCCTACTTCAGCGATTCAACCAACATGGGCATGTCGAGCCTCATGAACAATTCTGGGGTCATTAGCAAGATCAACGTGCCCAAGTATCTCTTTCTGCTCTCTCAGAACGTCTCATCGCTCATCAACTTTGGTCTGACCATCATCATCTTTTTCTTCTTCTGCGTCATCGACGGCATCACCTTTACGCCGGCCATGTTCATGCTGTGGTATCCCGTGCTGTGCCTGGTCATCATGAACATCGGCATAGGCATGGTGCTGTCAGCACTCTTCGTGTTCTTCCGCGACATCCAGTACCTCTACCGCATCTTCCTCACCATCCTCAATTACCTGTGCGCCATTTTCTATACGCTCGATCACTTTACCCCGGCCGTGCAAAAACTCTTCTTGGCCAATCCCGTCTACGCAAACATCCGCTATTGGCGCATAGTGGTTCTTGAAGGGCACATTCCCTCTCTCCAATACCACTTGCTCCTCGCCTTCTACGCACTTTTCTTTCTGGCTGTAGGCGCTGTCTTCTACAAGAAGTACAACCACCGCTTCATCTACTACTTCTAAGGAGACCTATGGCCATCATTGAGTGCGACGACGTAAGCATCCGCTACATCACGGGCGACTTCAAGTCCATTGGATTGAAGGAATACGTCATGCGCAAGCTCACCAACAACTTCCATGTCAAGGAGTTCTGGGCAGACCGTCACGTAACCTTCTCTCTTGAACAGGGAGATATGTTGGGCATCATCGGTTCTAACGGCGCCGGCAAGTCCACTCTGCTCAAGGCCGTGACGGGCATCATGGTTCCTACGGGCGGCAAGGTCACCACCCACGGAAAGATCGCCGCACTGCTCGAGCTGGGCAGCGGATTTGACGCCAACATGACGGTACGCGAGAACACCTACTTGCGTGGGGCGATGCTTGGTTACACCAAGGACTTCCTCGACGCCAAGTACGACGAGATCATCGCCTTCGCGGAGCTCGAAGATTTTCAGGACTACATGTTCAAGCAGCTCTCCAGCGGCATGAAGAGTCGCCTGGCCTTCTCCATCGCCTGCCTGGTTGATCCTGACATCCTCATCCTAGACGAGGTCCTCTCCGTAGGTGACGGTGCCTTCCGCAAGAAGAGCGGAGACCGCATGCGCGAGATTCTCTCCCGCGGAAAGACCGGTGTGCTGGTCTCCCACTCGGTAGGGCAGATCCGCGAGCTCTGCAACAAGGTACTCTGGCTCGACCATGGAAACCAGGTCGCTTTCTCTGACGATGTCGAGCTATATTGCGATGCATACGAAGAGTTTCTTGCCACCAAGAAGCTTCCTAAATCCATGGATGACGTCAAGGCTCTTGCCAAGGGTCATGACCAGCGTATGGCCGCTGAGCGCAAGAAGCGCGCAGAAGAAGAAACCAAGCGCCTTCAGGGGGTTCTCGAAAAGGGCGACTCCGACGAGGCGATACAAGCAGCTGCACGCATCCTTGCCAAGAACAAGCCGGAGCTGCTTGTGGAGGACTATCAGGATCTTTTGGGTTCGTAGCTAGCCGATACGAGCGATCGACAAGGCTTTTCTTACGCTACAATGACCTCGTCAGCCGCCTTCTGACGGAATGTGAGATAAGCGATGAATACACTTCATACAAACCACCAACGCATCGCTCGCGTCGCTCTTCCTTCCCTCATCGCTCTCTCTCTTGGCGCATGCTCTATTCCCATTCGCAGCGGTCTCGCGGCTTCAAGTATCACGGGCAGCACTGTCAAGACGACTGCGTATGCTGCAACGTCAGAGGATGTCTTCGACCGCGACGCAATCGCCGCACTATTGGGCACACTGACTTATGCTGGTACCGACGTGCAGATCTCCCCTGAAGAGGTCTACATAGAGTCGCGCGACGGCCGCGTCATCATCTGGCATGATTACGAGATTCCTACCTACGAGGACGTGCCGGAGGTCATGCAGCGCGAGAGCCGTCGCTGCATTGCACTTTCCGTCGCGCTCAAGGGTTCCACAATCAAGAACACCGAGGGCGGGTCTTCCCCATTTGAGAGCATTACCTGGGTACTAGCAGATGGCCACGGCAACAACTACTTTGCGATTGTGGACGGTCAGGGCATTGCCTACACGGCCACACGTCCGCTTGAGCTGTATCCACAAGCAGATGGCTTCATCCTGAGCGACACCATCTATGTGGCCATCAGCAGACGCCTCTCCGGCATTCCTCCACGCTCTGGAGAGACTCCACTTGACATCAACGGCGATCCCATCGTCTGCAGCGGCTGGCTTTCCGTCCCTGACGAACTCTGGATCGTCGGCCTACCCGAGAAGCCTGAGGACTCTGACGCCTCTGCCTACTGGCACGACGAGGAGATCGAGATCGAGGCCCCCGCAGTCTGGTACACGGATTTCATGAACGAGGAACCCGCCGTTGAGGAAGAAGTCATCCCCGATGGAGAACTTGATCCCGAGAATCCCTGGGGCGAGGACGGCGACTGGACCGGCGACGAGGGCGAGGATCCCTACTCTGGTGAAGGCGGCGAGGGTGGCGAAATCGTCCCCGGCGAGGGCGAAGGTGACATTCCCGTCGAGCCTTCTGACCCGGTAGAGCCAACTGAGCCCACGGAACCGACCGGAAACGAAGA
>JAFUBJ010000128.1 GCA_017460265.1 Atopobiaceae bacterium
ACCTCTTTGAGCGTATGATGCCCATGGAGAACCGGGAGCTGTTCCTGCGTGAGCATGCCGTACGTTACGAGCGCGAGGTGGAGGAGTATCTGGGGCTCTGCTCGTACCTCATCAGCGATCGCTGCACCGAGGACATCCAGCGCCTCATTGACGGCGACTACACCTGGCCGTTGGCGCGCATGTCCCTTCTGCGCAAGTTTGGCACCACAAAGCGTCGCGCGGTCTTTGTGTACCCCGATGGCCAGCGCCACCTGCTGATGTACCTGTCTTGGCACCTGCATTGCTTTGACGACATCTTCTGCGATTCGCTCTACTCGTTCCGTACGACCCGCAAGCCGTCGACGCTCTTCAAGCAGGTCAAGAAGCGCAAGCTGCATACGGACCATTGGGCAGTGAAGACCGACGTCAGCTCGTACTTCAACTCCATCGACCCCGAGAGGCTCGTCGCCATGCTTCGTGAGCGTATTGGCGGGAAAGAGCCCGAGCTCGTGGACTTCATGGCGGAGCTTCTGCTGCGTGGCGAATACACGTATCACGGAGAGATTCAGCAGGGGAGCATGGGTGCCATCGCTGGCGCGGCCTTCTCCAACTTCTTTGGCAACGTGTACCTCATGGAGCTTGACGAGGAGATGGAGCGCCAGGGGGAGCTCTATGCGCGCTATTCGGATGACATCTGCGTGTTTGTGAAGACGCGCGAGGAGGCCGAGGCGGTTCTTGCCGAGATTACCCGCATGCTGACCGAGCGCGGACTCAAGCTCAACCAGGGAAAGACGGAGATCCATCCCCCGTGCGAGAGCTTTGGCCTGCTTGGCTTCCAGCTGCGGGGCGAGGAGCTTGACGTGGCGGACTTCACGCTCTACAAGGCGCGCCGCAAGATGCGCATCCGCGCAAAGAAGCTGAACCGTCGCGTGAGCGAGGGCAAGATCACCCGCGAGGATGCCACCAGGTACATGATCCGCTACGCCAACCGCTTCTTCTTTGGGGGCGGTTCGAGCGAGATGCTCAAGTGGACCGAGTGGTTCTTTGGCGTCATCACGCGTCCGGACAGCTTGGTCCAGCTTGACGAGTACGTGCAGAACCTCATCCGCTATGTTGCCACCGGCAAGCTCGGCAAGGCGCGCTATCGCATGAGCCATGAGCGGCTCAAAGAACTGGGTTACTGCTCGTTGGTGAGCGCCTATTGGAAGAATCGCCATGAGGACGTCGAGCAGTGGCGCTCTGTCCGCCTGAGCAAGCTGAAGACCTGGCAGAAGAGCGCCTAGTGACGCCAACCGCATGTCGGAAAGCTTAACAAGCGGCTGAGGCAAAAAGAGTCTTGCCCCGTATAATACGTGCAAGAGAACGACTGGTCAGTCATGTCGTCAGGGCAAGGCAGTTGATGCAAGAAGAGGAGACGGTTCCTATGAAGAAGTACGCAAAGGGATTTGCGGTTCTGTTCGCGGTCATGGTGGTGTTTGCGCTCGCAGCGTGCGGCTCTGGATCGGCGGGCTCCAAGGGCATACCGGACAATCCCGGCAACGTCTATCGCGCCATTGTCCAGGATGAGTCAGGGGCGCCGGTCAAGGGTGTCACGGTCCAGTTCTGTTCCGACAGCATGTGCTACACGGGCGAGACCGATGACAGTGGCATTGTCACCCTCCAGATCGATGAGTTTGGCTATACCGTGCATGTGCTGAGCGTTCCTGAGGGCTTTGCCGAGGACACCACGGAATACCCGGCCCCCACGACGTTTGGCGACGTAGCGATTACGCTCAAGAAGGCATAGGCGTCTTTCTGGCATACGGCTCAGACGGCCCAAGGGAAAGGGGGCGTGGCCATGGAGGAGAAGCAGGGAAAGAAGAAGCTCGGCTGCGGCTGGAAGATTCTGATCGGACTCGTGGGAGTCATTGCCGTGGTGGCCATCGGCGTCACCCTGTGGTTTAACCTCAATCGAGGGAAGATTGTCGATACCATGCTTGAGGATGCCGGCAACATCGAGGACTACGTTGGTAGGGAGCTGCCAGCGTTTGACGTCGAGCAGCCCGATGGAACCCATATCACCCGGGATGACCTCCTTGAGGGCAAGGAAGTGACGGCGATCGTCCTGTATGCCTCCTGGTGCGGCCCATGCGAGAAGGAGTTCCCCGAAATGGACGCCGTCTACCAGAAGTACCAGGACAAGATGGGCATGGTCGCCATCGACATCGACCTGCTGGACACCATGGAGGACGTCCAGAAGTACCAGGAATCGCACAACCTGACCTTCCCTCTGGCCTATGGCACGGACAACGAGAGCCTTGACTTCGTGGATAGCGATACCTACCCGACCACGCTGATTGTGGACCGAAACGGGATCATCCGCTTCTGGCGTGTGGGGTCCATTCCGACGGCCGAGGTCTTCGAGCAGATTGTTACCTCCTTCATGGGAGATGACTACACGCAGGCGGAGCCGGCATACTACACGTTTCTTGCCTACAGCAAGGGGAGCGTGGTTCCGGGCGTGGAGTTTACCGTGACCACAAAGAGCGGTGAGCAGACCTACGTGACGGGCGAGGACGGTTCCTGTGCGGTATTTTTCGACCAGCGCGAGGACATGCCGGTGAAGGTGACCAGCGTGCCTGAGGGAGTCGAGATTGTCGATAATGGCGAGAGGACGACGGGGCTCGTCTCTACCCTGGTCAGGCTTCCGGTCAGATAGAGAATGGACGTTTTGGCTGACTGACCGTTTGCATTTTCGTCCCCATTTTACTATTGTGTTGTGTGCGAGCCGACGATGTCCTTCGGGACATGCCAGCAGAAATCCAGCTCCCTGCGCCTTGTGTGGCTATGCTGGCGGTCGCGCAGGTGGCTGCTTTAGTTCACGCTACTCCGCCGCAAAGTGGGTTGGCTCGCATCCTTTTGAAGCCCGCGGCCCGAGGAATCCCCTCGAGCCGCGGGCTTTTTCATAATACGATGGGACCCGCCCATTAATGCACCCCTACTTGTTTCCATATTTCGGAATTGCAGCACCGTATTTGACTTCGTGCAACAGAGCGCTCCCTTTTTAGCAGCTTCGGCACCGTATTTGACTTCGTGCAACGAAGGGAGGGGGATTGAGAACAGTCGTGACCGAAAAGGCGTTGCACGAAGACGAATATAGTGCCTAACTATTCATGTGCTTGATGTTTTAGGTCAAAAGGGTACCTAGTAATATAGAGAATGGATCGCGTGCCGAACGTTGGTGTCAGGGCCGCTTTGATATGAGAGCGGCCGTCGCCTAGAATCGCTTGTCTGCGGAAC
>JAFUBJ010000129.1 GCA_017460265.1 Atopobiaceae bacterium
CGCAAGAGACGTAGTCGATGGCGCTAAGGCGACTCGCTGCGTCAAGGAAGAGCCCACTCAGGTCGATGTCCTGCTCGGTTTGCTCTATCAGCGTGCAGACAGCCTCGCTGAACGCCTCCGCGCCGTCAACCGTGAGGTGCGTCGAGTCGTGGAAGTTAGCCTCCTGCGTGGCAAAGAGCTCCGGGCGCGCGCAGTTGAGGTCGTAGTAGCGGCAGCCATGATCCCGCATGAAGTCCTCGAGGGCCTGCGACAGAGTGAAGTATGCCTCGCCGTATTCCACCAAGGTGAAGTCAGGCAGGGGCGGCGCCACCGCCACGAGCTCTATGTCATGCGCCACGCAGTAGTCGCAGAGGTCTGCAAGCGCCCGCGCACGTCCTTCGTCCATGTGCGCGGCGTTGTCTGCCTCAACGCCAATGTCTTCGGGGTTGTCCTGGGTAAAGTAGGACTGTGCCTTCTTACCGTTGAAGTTGAGGGTGCTTGTGTAGTACCCAAAGCCCTTGCCCTGGTAGTTCCATCCACGCTCGTTGGTCTCGGCCGCCTCGTAGAGCGACGTCCCGTCAAGCTTCATGCGCGCGTTCTTGACGATGGCGCCAAGCGACTCGCTCACCTTGTTGCTCACCCAGGGAAAGGCCATGTTGAGCGAGGACGGCTGGGATATGGCTCCGCCATCAAACAGCAGGTAGGACATGCCGTACAGGTTTTGCTGGGCACTCACCACGCGCGAGCGCTGGTGCATGAAGGCGCTTCCAGGATTGGGGCTGCTCGACCGCATCACCTGCGAATGCGAGAGGCTCAAGACCACGCGCGTGATGCCGTGGTCCTCGTAGGCGGTTCTCACCGCAAGGTAGGACTCCTCAAGGAGCTGGCTCGGCGTGGCGAGGTTGAAGCTGTGCGTACCCAGCCTCCGGTCCAGGACGGCAGGGTCAATCCCGCTCATGGCCGTCGAAGTGCCCACGATGACGCAGTCAACCTCGTCTTGGGCGGCATAGTCTGTCCAGGCAATCTCGCTCTTTGACCCATAGGGCACGAGTACGAGCGTGAGCAGGGCGTTTGCGAGTATGGCCGTGGCCACCAGCGTGACGCAAAAGACGGTGCGCAACACGATGCGCCGCATACGTTCCCGCCTTGCGTCATCCATCTGAGCGCTATCAGAAGTTGGCATACAGGAAACCTCCCCCCGAGACTGCCGCCGCAAACGAGAAGGCAACCAGGGACCCCAGTCCCACATAGAGCAGGCAACGCCATCTGATTGGCAGGGAAAGGACGACGCCCCTCACGTCAATGCCGCATTCCAGAAGGATGTCAACCACCAACACGATGACGCAGGCTGCCCCAGCAAAGCCAAGGGCGAACTTGAGATACACCGTTGGGTGCAGCACCGTGAGCCACGTGCCCACGCCAGAGGGCTGGAAGTTTAAGAGGGTGTTATGGAAGGCCATTCTCATCGCGGAGACGTCAGTCAGGCGGTCAAAGTAGCGCCCCACGTTGACGATGGCAAAGGTGCGCACGATGCCCCACAGGCGCCAGGAAGCGCTGTCTGCATTGATGCGCAATGCCGCGCGCGCACGCTCAAAGAGCGGCCGCATGAGGTCTGATACGGCAATCACGACGCCGTTGTACAAGCCCCACAACAGGTAGTGCGCCTCCGCCCCGTGCCATAAGCCCACCAGCAAAAAGACCACGACGTTGGAGATGCACGCCGAAAGCGTCCGCCCAACCGTCTTTCCCAGGTGCGCGGCGCCCCATTTGTTCAGCCTCATCATTGAGGGAAGCATGGCGAGCGGATAGAACACGTAGGCACGCATCCACTCGCCGAGCGACATGTGCCAGCGACGCCAGAACTCAGCCAGGGAGGTGGAGAAGTACGGCTGCCGGAAGTTTGTAGCCATCTCCACACCAAAGAGCTCGGACACGCCCTCGACAATGTCGATGCCGCCCGAGAAGTCCCCGTACTGCTGCAGGGAGTACAAGACGATGCCCAGCACAATCACGGCACCCGGCGTGCTGTAGTCAATGTGGTCAAGACAGCTCGAGATGACCCCCACAAGCACGTCTGCCAGCGCATACTTTTTGAGCGCTCCGTAAAGGATCAGCAAAAGCGCCCGTCGAGAACGCAGGGAGTCGAAGGCATGGTGGGCACAGAGCCTCTCCCCCGTCTGTTGCCACTGATTGATGGGGCCCTGCAGCAGCTGCGGAAACCAGCTCACAAAGAGCAGGAATCGAGCGTAGCTCTTCTCGGGGGCAGCCTTGACGTTGTACACGTCAATGAGATAGCCCAGCGCCGTGAAGGTGTAAAACGAAATGCCCAGAGGAAGCAGCAGTTGAGAGGCCAAGAAGCCATCCGAGAGGCCAACGTATCCCAAGAGCACGTTCCAGTACTTGAGGTAGCCCAGGATGCCAAAGTTGAAGAGCAGGCACAGGAGCGTCACACACCATTTGCGCTTCTTGAAGCGCTGGCGTATGTCCTTCTTCTCCGCACGCGACGACGCCGTCGCATAAAGCTCGGCACAACGCGCGTCAAGCGCACCCATTGCGCGAGTCGCCAACCAGGTGCTCACGCTCGTCACTAGAAGAAAGCCAAGGCCCCTCACGTCAGCCCAAGCGTAGAAGGCAAGGCTACCCACAAGAAGGACAGCCCACTGGTGCTCCCTCAGTCGGCTTTTGCCCACCACATAGTGGACGCACCACAAGGCTGCCACGAAGAGCACAAAGACAAGGGAATACGGCTGCATGCAGTAACCTCGCTAAGCCAAGCGCGAACCCGCACCATGGAGCGAAAGGTCCACCAGCGTCGATGCAAGCTCTTCCTTGTCAATGAGCGATCTTCCGCTTGCCGAGGCCAACGACGTCATGAGAAAGCCGCCGACCACGAAGGTCGCCACGAGGGCCGCGTCAACATCATCACGAACAATACCCTCGTC
>JAFUBJ010000130.1 GCA_017460265.1 Atopobiaceae bacterium
CATCTGGCCCGTAAGTCAAGCCGAGCCACTTCGCCCTTTTCTCGATGTCGCCCTTCTTGCGGCCATAGAGCTGCTTGCTCCATCGCGTGATGTCCGAACCGAAGCGAGGGTAGTTTCTCCTTATTAGGACGTCCTCGCTGACGGTCCACGGCTTGGGGTTCTTCGTGACCTTGCCGCGCTTCTTCTTTGCGGGCTGCTGCGAGGGAGGCTTCCGCGAAGCGTCCGGTTGGTTGCCCCTTGTGCCCCTGACCGAGTTTTGCTTTGGCTTTGTTCGCCGGGGCTGCGGCAGGGACGCCAGCCCCATGAGGTCTATCTGCAGGTCCACGTCGGAGGACGACCTGTGCGGGAACATTCTGTAGAGAGTCTCGCGCTTGCATTTGGGGTAGGCTTCCCTCAGCCTCCTCTTCTCGTCCTCCGACCAGCTCCTTGCGAAGATGGAACCAGTTTTCGAGCCACCGGTCTTGCTCGGTCTTGTCGCACGAGCGGACGGGGCCGTCTGCTGTCGGGAGGGTGGCCTCGGCGCCTCTACTGGAGGTGAGGACACTCCATCCCCCAGGGCCTTTGGATGCCTGCTGCCGGAATGGGGGCTCGGACACGCGCCGACTCTCGGGCAGTCAGTCTTCTCGCACAGGCATACGACGCGATTGCTACCAACAGGCGTGCCCCACGGGAAGTCGCCGTCATCGGCGTATGAGCAGTGCTTGGCGGCGTCATGCTGCCTCTGCTGAAGCCTGTTGAGATACGCGCCTTGCGAGCCGTTGTACCTCCACAGGATGGCTAGTGCCTCCGGGTCCGAAATGCTGGCAAGGAACTTCCGGTCGTTGATGAGCTGGCCCTTGGTGGAGGTCGGGAATATGTTGCTTCTGAACCGGAGCGTCGACCTCTCGTCCATCCTATGCCCACCCCCCGATGTCATAGGAGAGCTTGAGCCTGTCGTAGTGCCACACCTCGGCGTCGCGGTCGGGTCGCATGCTGCTCTTCATGCGGACGTTGAAGACGAGGTCCTCGTCTATCCACGCCTCGAGCACGAGCTTCTCCTCGAGGAAGCCGTAGCCCCTCACCTCCAGCCGCCTGTGCCGCGTCTCGTCTGCGTTGATGTCCTCGCTTCCCGAAAAGACGACCCTCAGCGTCTGCGAGGCATCGGTAATCCCGAACTCGACGGACGTGCGCCATCCCGCGACCCGCTCGCCCTTGCGCAGGAGGTAGTAGGGGGAGCCGTCGGCGAGTACGATGCTCACGTCCTGTGCGGCCACGTAGGCCCCCGGGGCATAGGAGAGCATAGCGGCGCCCTTGCTCACGCTCCATCCCTTGTCCCCCGGGAAGAAGAGGCTGTCGCCGAACCGCTGCCGCATAAGCTCCCTCAGGGACCTGATGTTGCTCGATCCGCCGACCAGCACAATCCGGTCGATGCCAGCGTCAGTCGACTTCGACTGGCGTATGGCCCGGTCCAGGCACTCGACGGCATCGCCGATGATGGGGGAGATGACCTCCGAGAACCAGTCGTAGCTGATGGACCGCTCGAATGCGCCGAGGTCGCCGTACCTGGGAAGCGATATGGTGGCGGAGTCCGCGTCGCTGAGCGCCCGTTTCGCCCTCTCGCACTCCACGATCATGTTGTCCTGGTCCTGCGGGTCCATCTCCTCGAAGAGAACCTGGGCACCCCTCTCCCGTGCGATGATCGAGTGCATCCTGCTGGCAAGCTCGCGGTCTATGCTGTCACCGGCGACGTCGAGGCCCACCGTTGCGAGCTCCGTAATGCGGCCACGCTCGTGCCTGAGGATGGAGACGTCGAGGGTTCCTCCGCCCCAGTCGAACACCGCGACGCGGTCCGATCCCCTGAGCTCCTCGTAGTACGCGAAGAACGCGGCGGTGGGCTCGCTCACGAACGACTCGATCTTGATGCCCGCATACTCTGCGGCCTTCCTGAGCGTCCGTCTCGCCGCAGGGCTGAGGCCCACGGGCATGGCCAGCGTGGCGACCTGGAGGTCCGCGTTGCGGGCGTCCGCGACGGACTTCAGCTTCCTCAGTATCTCGGTCGCGATGTCGATGACCGTCCACTCCCGACGGGCGATCGTCCTGCTCCACTCCTCGTCGTCGAGCAGCATCTTGATTGATGAGATGCATTCGCACGAGTCCTGCAGGGCCGAGCGCCTCTCCCATGCGTCGATGCCCGTGTGGACCCTTCCGCTGCTCCGGTCAATCG
>JAFUBJ010000131.1 GCA_017460265.1 Atopobiaceae bacterium
CATCTATGACGGCACCGACTGCGTGATGCTCTCCGGCGAGACGGCCGCCGGCATGTGGCCCGTCCAGGCCGTCACGACCATGTCGGACATCTGCAAGGAGACCGAGCGCTACCTCGACGAGCGCCACGTCTACCACGAGCGCGGCGGCATCTAGACCGTGAACAGCTCGATTGGCTTTGCCGCCGTGACCACGGCAGAGCGCGTCGGCGCACAGTGCATCCTGTGCCCCACGCACTCAGGCCGCACCGCTCGCCTCAACTCGACGTTCAAGCCCAGCCAGCCGTTCTGGGCCACCTCCCCGAGCGAAGTCGCCATTCGTCGCACCTGCTTCAACTGGGGTTGCTATGCGTTCCTCTCGCAGGAGCAGCCGTCGCTCATGCCTACGCTGCACAACGCCATCGAGGTCGCCAAGAAAAACGGCGTGGTCAAGGAAGGCGACATCGTCGTCCTCACGGCTGGTGACCGCGTCACGACGCCACGTGACGAGAGCTACACCAGCTCGACGAACATGCTCATGGTCGCCCAGGTAGACTAACGGCTAACGTTCGCCCAACACGAACGAAGGCCCGAGGGCCCGCCATAGGCTCTGCGCTCAAACAGTCCTCGCTTTGCTGCGGAACTCGCTCAGAACCAATGGCGGGCCCTCGGGCCTTCGCCCGTATTATCTATGCAGCCGTTTAGGCGTCGATCTCCCCGGAGGCCAGCAGGTCGCGCACCTCAAACAGGTCCTTGCACTCCCGCGTGTAGAGCGCACGGATCTCGTCTGTCGGTGCGATCATGTCGGGAACCATCACCGTGATGAAGCCTCCGGCAGCGCCCGCGCGCACGCCGTTCAGGCTGTCCTCGAGTACGAGCGTCTTGGCAGGATTGACGCCCATGCGTTCCGCCGACACCAGGAAGACCTGCGGATCTGGCTTGGGCTTGTCAACGTCTTCGCCCGAAATGAGATAGGAAAAGTAGTCGCGCACGCCACCGTGGTCAAGGTCCATCCTGATGATGCTCTGCGGACTCGACGATGCAATCGCCATGGGCACGTCATTCTCGGCAAGAAATGCCAGAAGCTCATCAAGGCCAGGCTTTTTGACCACGCCCTTCTCGAGCATCTTGTGCACCTCTTCCTTCATGCGCACCCAGATGGCAGGTGCGTCAGCGTCCTGGCCAATGTAGGAACGCATGATGGCATAGGCCGTGTCGCCCGAGGAGCCACGCATGGCGTCAGGCAGCGCCGGAGGAACCTCGGGGATGCCAAATTCCGGAAGCACGATGTACCACGCATCGGTCCAAAGCGGCTCGGTGTCAAACATCAGTCCGTCCATGTCAAAGATAACGCCCTCGACCATGTCCTCTCCTATCTGTCAGGCAACAACTTCCCCTATGATACCGATACGCAGCAATAACTCCGTTCATGCAGCATCCAACGGCACCACTTCCCCAGCCAGGAGTACCCATGAGCCTGCTCGACCGCCTCTTTGGAGAGAATGACGACACAAACTACGCAGACGTCAAGACCATGTTTGGCCGTGCACAGGTCTATGATGTCGAAACCGACGAAGGCGATCTGCTCCGCGTGCTGGACATTGCCGGCAGCTGGCAGTCGGCAAGCTATGTCGACGAGCGCTGGTCGGATCTTGCCTTTGGCTACCACCGCCTCTTTGACAGGGCATTCCTTGCTCCCATTGAGATTCGAAGCGCCCTCATGCTGGGTGGAGGAGCCCTCTCCTACCCCAAGCACGTTGTGGTGCAGACGCAGGCGGACGTAGAGGTGGTAGAGATTGATCCGCAGGTTATCGAGCTGGCACGCACATGGTTCTTCCTTGACCGTCTGACGCCCGAGCAGAAGGGCCGCCTCCGCGTTACCTGTGCCGACGCCATCGACTTTCTGCGCGAGGTCTCATCCCAGGGACGCCGCTTTGACCTTGTCGTTAACGACCTCTTTGCAGCCGAGCTGCCTACGGCGGAGCTCATGGAACCCGAGGGCGCAGAGCTTGTTCGCAACGTTCTTTCGGACGAGGGCATCTATGTCGTCAACGTCGTTTCGGCTCTAGAAGGAAGAAAGGCGCGCCCCCTCCACAAGGTGAAGGGGGCGCTGGATTCGGTCTTTTCGCAGGTCGAGGTCGTGTCGCTAGGCGCTGACGATCCGAGGACTCCCGACAACAACGTTGTCTTTGCAACGAACGGGCGCTACGAGCTCTCAGC
>JAFUBJ010000132.1 GCA_017460265.1 Atopobiaceae bacterium
CTGCGCCTGGGCGCAAGACCCCGCACGCATCGACTTTGCGATTGACGTTCTTGAGAAGATCGCTCGCCGCGCTGCCGGAACCCCTGCCCTCTGGGGCATCGAGGCACTGAACGAGCCGGCCAACGAGCACATGCTCAGTATGAACCTCAAGAACTACGGCAAGGAGTACCCCGAGCGCGTCGCACGTTCAAAGGTCATCCCGCGCGAGGTGCTGCTTGACTTCTACGATCGTGTCTACCAGCGCCTGCGGCCCATCGTAGGTGACGAGGTCGCGCTCGTCTTCCACGACCAGTTTGAGCCGGAGAGCTGGGATGACCTGCTCCCTGCCAGCCAATATGACAACGTCGTCATTGACACGCACCTTTACATGAACTTCCAGGACTTTGGCTTCAAGCGCTATGACGTGGAGGAATACCAGGCAAAGGTGGCGGAGTTTGCCAAGCAGGTGGCCCATGCAGCCCAGCACCATCAGGTGCTTGTGGGAGAATGGTGCCTGGGCAACCACAATCCCCACAAGGCAGGGATGGACGAGGAAGAGAAGCGCGCCTTTTATCGCACGCTGGCCGATGCTCAGCTTGACGCGTGGGACCAGGGGCTGGGCGGCTGCTACTGGAGCTACCGCGTTGACGACCCAAGCCACCCCGACTGGGACCTGCGGACCTGCGTTGCCAAGGGGTGGATAGACATGGGGCACGGAGCCTAGTCACGCGTCAGTTGGCGAAATTGAGCGCTGAATAGCGTACCCTTCTCCGGACTTATTCGGACTCGCTTTTTGGGAGCACGAATAAGTTGGGAGAAGGGTACGCTATTCAGCCCGTTGCGCTCCCCAAATATGCTCCTGAAAGCGCTAAACTGTTAGAGATAGCTTACTTTTTGGAGCGCATATGTTTCGCAAAGAACACCTTGACATCGACTATCGCAGGCACGTCGAATACCTGCAGTCGACCAAGCGCGTGTTGAAGGACCGTTTGCGCAAGCGCTTTGGCACTACGCGCGGAGAGGCCCTCTGGGTGAGAGCCACGCACATTTACGAGGACTTCGTTCGCGACCTGCCCTTTACGGGTGGCCGGAAGAACCTGATGGCTCATTCCCTCTATGACTCCATTATGTGCTTCGCATACTGGGAGGCCATGCCAGAGGACCAGCGCGAATCAGTCGAGGAGTTTGAGGAGACGGTCGGCCTCGTCTTCAACGGCGACGTCGCGCACGCACGCCGCAAGCCGGAGTGGCTGACCGCCAACAACGCTCCCCTGCTCAGGGCCATCGCTCCCATTGGCAGGGCTGTCCTTGCTTGGCAGAACAACAAGGTTCGATCAGGTGCCTGGGGCAAGACGTGGGAGTGCCGTATGTCGTCCGTTGGGGACTCAACCTTGCATGTCGAGCTCATCGGATGCCCCATCGTGGACTTCGCGAAGCAGCATGGCTATGAGCACCTCATGCCCGCCATGTGCAACCCCGACCATCACAGCAGGACCGACTTCGGCATGTACCTTGTGAGGCCGCAGGTCGAAAGCCGCGGGAACGCCCTCTGCGACTACTACATCATGGGCGACCACACTCCCATCGCGCGCGCCTCTGTTGCCACGCCCGACGATAAGGGCTTTCTTGTCAACTCGCTGCCGGAAGGAGCTCAGCTATGAGCACGAGCCAGACTGTCGAACCGAAACTCCCCTACTCAGGCAAGTTTTGGACCTTCATGGCACCGCTTGCCCGGCACTACCTCAAAAAGCTCTACGGAGCCGAGCTTGCCAACAAGGCGTACCGCGGCGGCAAGCCCATCTACCGCGAGCTCATTGACAAGGCGCCAGCCATCGGTGCTGACAACCCCATGGCAAAGAACCTCTATCTTGCCTGTGTGGTCTTCGCGCTGTGGAAGGCTGCGGACGGCGACATCACGCCCGACATGATGCGCGAGATGCTGAAGGCCATCTTCGATTCGAAGATGATGCGCATCGCGGGCGACAAGGGCGACCTTCGCAAGCCCGAGAACATGACAAAGCTGGTGGACGTCGTCCATGCCAACGCACAGTGGGCAGAAATCCACCCGTCCATCCTGGACGCCACCTGGGCGTTCCACTTTGACGACGAGCGAGGTGGCACGATCGCCCACTACCACTACGCCCGCTGCCCCATCAATGACCTCGCGCGTCAGGAGGGCTACATCGAAATTCTTCCCGTGATGTGCGAGACCGACTTCTTCAACACGGGCGTCAAGCATGGCAAGCTCACGCGCGAGCACACGCTTGCCGAGGGCGGCCCCTACTGCGACTTCCTCATCGAGCCGGGAGAGTGATCACATGGCACGCAAGGACCAGATTAGCGCCGCGTACAAGCAACTCGGGCATGGTGCCTCGATGTATGACGGCATGATGACCTGCACCACCATGCTTGGCACAACCGTCAGCCGCGTGGTGTGGGGCATTGGGCCTGAGCTCAACGCGGCCTACTTGAGCTGCGTGTTTGACGCGATTCCCGAAGGCTTTGACGGCACGCTCCTCGAGGTGCCCGTGGGCACGGGTGTGCTCACCATGCCGCTCTACCAGACGCTGCCGCAAGCCAAGGTGACCTGCCTGGACTATTCCGCCGACATGATGGCGAGCGCACAACAGAAGGCTGATGCGCTGGGCGTTGCCGACGTGACGTTCACCCAAGGCGACGTGGGCGCCCTGCCGTGTGCGGACGAGAGCTTCGACATCGTGCTCGCCATGAACGGCTTCCACGCCATCCCCGACAAGGAGGCCGCCTAAGCCGAGACGTACCGCGTGCTCAAGCCCGGCGGGACCTTCTGCGGTTGCTTCTACATCGAGGGTGAGAAGGCTCGCACCGACTGGTTCATCAAGAACCTCTACGTGCCCAAGGGCTTCTTCACGCCACCGTTTGAGACGCAGGAGAGCCTACGCACAAGGCTCTCGGCACTCTACGCGAGCGCCCGCGTCCAGTGCTTCAACTCCATCGCATGCTTCACCTGTGTGAAGTGATGGTCACACAAGCCTCCACGTTCGGACTGCCTCAGCCTTGA
>JAFUBJ010000133.1 GCA_017460265.1 Atopobiaceae bacterium
CCATGCCAACGTCATCAGCTGGGCGTCTCTTGCCTCGCAAGAGTTTACTACCCCGACCGCGGCGCGCATGCACCGCATTTGAAGGAGGCACCACTCACTTGCCGCGTTTTCCGCGTAAGTGAGTGCTCCGACAACCTTATCCACCATCACCCTTTCCACTCGCGGGAGCGTTGCTCCTCACCGCAGTGGCTCAGGCTCCACGCGGGGTATCATTTCCAAAACTCTTTCTCAACGACGGGAGCAACCATGGCACGGCGCGTCTTTCTCATCGTCCTCGACAGCTTTGGCATCGGAGAGCTGCCCGATGCCGCATCGTGGGGTGATGCCGGATCCAACACCCTGTGCGCCTGCGCAACGAGCCCCCACTTCCACATCCCCAACCTCTCCGCCCTGGGACTCTGCAACATCGAGGGAGCACTCGAGTCCTCATACGAGAACGACCTTCGTCCCGTAGCGTCCCCCACCGGCGCCTTCGCACGCATGGGTGAGGCAAGCAAGGGCAAAGACAGCACGGTCGGCCACTGGGAGATGGCGGGGGTCGTGTCTCCCCGGCCCTTCCCTACCTACCCCAACGGCTTCCCTCCCGAGGTGATCGAACCCTTTGAGCAGGCCACGGGCCGAAAGGTCATCTGCAACCTTCCCTACTCCGGCACCGACGTCATCAAAGACTATGGGCGCGAGCACGTCGAAACCGGCGCACTCATCGTCTACACGTCGGGAGACAGTGTCTTCCAGATTGCCGCACATGAAGACGTCGTCCCGCCAGAGCAGCTCTACGAGTACTGCCGCATCGCGCGCGCCCAGCTCGTTGGAGACCACGCAGTCGGCCGCGTCATCGCCCGCCCCTTCAAGGGGGAGTGGCCCTACGTTCGCACATCACGACGCCACGACTTCTCGCTCGAACCCACCGGAACGACCCTGCTCGACACCCTCAAGGACCAGGGGTTCGACGTGCTGGGCGTAGGCAAGATCTACGACCTCTTTGCCGGCCGCGGCACCACCGACCACATCCTCACCAAGGACAACCCCGACGGCATTGAGAAGACGCTTGCCTGGATGGACCGCGACTTCAGCGGCTTGTGCTTCACCAACCTGGTGGACACCGACATGATCTATGGCCACCGCAACGACGTGGACGGCTACGCCAAGGCCATCAGCTACTTTGACGCCAAGCTCCCCGAAATCATGGCAAAGCTGCGTGATGACGACCTTCTCATGATTACCTCGGACCATGGCTGCGACCCTGTGACACCCTCGACCGACCACAGCCGCGAATACACGCCGTGGCTCATCACCGGTGCACACGTGATGCCGGGCACAGACCTAGGCACGCTTCCCACCTTTGCTGACATATCGGCTACCGTGCTTGACTACCTGGGAGCAGAGCCCCTGGCCAATGGCACAAGCCGACTCTCACGCATCATCGCTTAGCGAACGCAGAAAGGAGACCTGCCATGTCAACCCCCCACAACGCCGCACAGAAGGGCGAGATCGCCAAGACGGTCCTCATGCCCGGAGACCCTCTCCGCGCTCAGTACGTGGCGGAGCACTACCTTGAGGACGTCGTCTGCTTCAACAAGGTGCGCAACATGTTTGGCTTCACGGGCACCTACAAGGGAAACAGGCTCTCTGTAATGGGCTCAGGCATGGGCATGCCTTCCATGGGCATCTACAGCTATGAGCTCTTTCACTATTTCGATGTGGACACCGTCATCCGCATCGGCACCTGCGGCGGCATTGCCCCGCAGGTAGAGCTACGTGACATCGTCTTTGGCATGGGCGCCTGCACCGACTCCAACTACGCGTCGCAATACAACCTGCCGGGCACCTACGCCCCCATCGCCGACTTCAACCTGTTGCGCCGAGCGGTCGAGGTCACCGAAGAA
>JAFUBJ010000134.1 GCA_017460265.1 Atopobiaceae bacterium
ACCGCGCTCTCCTCCCCTGCCACAGGCCCCTCAATCACCACCACGCACTCGCCTTTGACCTCGCTCCGCGCGGCTATCTCTTCGGCCACCTGAGGCGCCAGGCCACGCACGCACTCCTCGTGCAGCTTGGTGAGCTCGCGCACCAGCGCAACGCGACGCAGCGGAAAGACCTCGGCGATGACGGCAAGCGTTGCCGCCACGCGGCGCGGCGACTCGTAGAGCACCAGTGCGCCGGGCACTGCGGCAAGCGCACGCAGCCGCTCGGCCATGGGACCCTTTTTGCGCGGAAGGAAGCCCTCAAAGAAGAAGTGGTCCATGGGGAGGCCCGACGCCACCAACGCGCAGGTAACGGCAGATGGTCCTGGGATGACCTCCACGCGCAGGTCCGCGTCGAGCGCGGCGTCCACCAGGCGTTGCCCGGGGTCCGACACGCCAGGCATGCCGGCATCCGATACGAAGGCCACTCGCTCCCCCGCCTGCAGACGTTCGAGGACCTGGCCGACGCGCTCAGCCAAGACGTTCTCGTCCGCACGTTGGAGCGGCACATGGATGCCAAAGTGAGCAAGCAGCTTTGAGGTCACGCGCGTGTCCTCGCAGAGGAGGAGGTCTGCGTCAGTCAGCGTCTGGACCACGCGGGGCGAGGCATCGCTCAGGTTGCCGATGGGCGTACCCACCATAGAGAGCATGCCATCCGTTGAACGGCGTTCTTCCATTAGTCGAGCATCCTCCGCTCGAACGTGGCAAGCGACACGCGTGCGTCCCATCCCGAAAGGCGCCCGCTTGTCTTCCAGGTCTCGAAGAACCATGCGGGACAGTCGCGATACACGGCAAGCTGCTCGGAGATGAACACGCGCTCAAGCGCGATCCTGCCCTCGGGCGTCATGAGGGAGTCTGCATAGGGAAGCGCGCCCGACCACGCGCCGACCAGGGTAGGAAGGCCGCTCCTGCGCGCCTTGACGAGCTGCTTGCGCGCCTCGTCGGCAAGGCGGCGAGCACCAGAGGGGCCAGACGCCGTATGACGGACGCCGTCCAGGCGCGTGAAGCTGCAGTCAAGCCAGACGTTTTGGTAGCGGCTCTGGGCCATGAAGTGGCGCCAGGCATCGGGAACGCCCGCATCGGGCAGGATGACCACGGGCTCGTCCCCGCCCGCCCTGCGAACCGCCTGGTAGGCATCGCGATAGTAGTTTCGGAGCGTGTGAATCTGAACACCGTCAATTACCTGGAGCCAGTGGCGGCGCTGAACCGACGGCGACCCAAGCACCTCCATGCCAAAGAAGCCCTCGCGCATGGCATAGCGCCTTGAGAGCGCCGACACGACCTCCACCAGGGCGTCCTTGTACTCACGGAAGTCAAGGCTGCCATCGATGGCCACCTTTGCCGCATCGGCGGAGCCAGGAGAGGCGGCAAGCATGAGCACGACCTTCAGGCCGACTTCCTCTGCCCAATCAAAGGCAAGGTCAACGTAGTCAATGCACCCCTTGTAGGGACCGCACTCCGGCCCTCTCGAGCCAAAGACGTACCAGGGAACGGGAAGCCGCACGGCGTTGAACCCACGGGCGGCAATGCGCGTGAAGTCAGCCTCTTCAAAGAACTCGTCGCGATGCTTCTTGACAAGGGCACGATACCGCTTGCGCCCCAGCGCAGAGACAAGCGACGGCTCGTCAAGCGCACCAGAGTCAGCAAAGAGCTCGGGCGTGACCCATGGCTCAAGCGTGAGCCAACCAGTCAAGTTGACGCCGTGCAGTGCTCGCTCGGCCATGCCCGCATCCCTCCACTATGAGTTTCCCATACTGTGAGTATACGGCGCTCATCGGACAAATAAGCGAGAACGTTGCAAAATGTCACAGGCAGGAAGCCAGATGGCACCACCTGCCGTTGTCACCTGTGCTGGCGCTTAGCGCACGAGCAGCGCAAAGCATTCGTAAGGTCGCAGGACGCCTTCCTCCCCCACCGTGTCGTAGTTCTCCGCAAGGCGCTCGGCCCCCTCGTAGCCCGAAGGCACCGTAAGCGGCACCTCATGGTCGCAGAAGTTGCAGGCAACCAGCATATGCTCCTCTCCCAGCTCGCGCTCGTACACAAAGAGCTCCTCGCTTTCGGGCAGAAGCAGCTTGAAGCTGCCGTGCACGACAAGGTCGCTCTGGTGCCGCAGGGCAATGAGCCGCTGGTAGTGGGCAAATACCGACGTTGGGTCGTCAGCCTGCGCAGCCGCATTGATCGTGGCGGTGTTGGGGTTGACCGGAAGCCAGGGAGAGCCCGTGGTGAAGCCCGCAAGCGGCGTGTCGTCCCACTGCATGGGCGTGCGCGCGTTGTCGCGGCAGATCTCGCGCATGGCGGCCATGGCCTCCTCGTGCGTGCAGCCACAGTCCTGGGTGAGCATGCGGTAGGCGTCGTGCGCCTCAAGGTCGTCAATGAGGCTCATGTCCTCGAAGGGATAGTTGGTCATGCCCAGCTCTTCTCCCTGGTAGATGTAGGGAGTGCCCTTCATGAGGTGCAGGCACGTTGCCAGCATCTTGGCCGAAAGCTCGCGCCACTCGGGCGCGTCGTTTGCCCAGCGGCTCACGGCGCGCGGCTGATCGTGGTTGTCCCAGAAGAGGCTGTTCCATGCCACGCCCTCAAGGCCTGTCTCCCAATGGTCAAACACGCGCTTGAGGTCGACGAGCTTGGGCTTGTCGGTCACCCACTTGCCACGCTCGGGGCTTCCGGTGAGACCAACGTGCTCAAACTGGAAGACCATCGAGAGCTCGCTGCCATCGAGGTTGGCGTACTTCTTGGCTGTCTCGACCGTTGCGCCGCCGACCTCACCCACGGTCATGGTGTCGTACTTTGAGAGCACGCGCTGGCGCATCTCCTTGAGCCACGGATGCACGCGTTCGTCCTGAATGAGCGGGTACAGGGACGAATAGCCGGTGGGGCCAGGTTCGCCGCTGGGGAAGGTCGTGTCCTTGGCGATCATGCCAATGACGTCCATGCGAAAGCCGTCCACGCCCTTGGCCAGCCAGAAGTCCATGAGGTCGTACACCTCGTCGCGCACGCGCGGGTTCTCCCAGTTGAGGTCTGGCTGCTTCTTTGAGAAGCAGTGCAGGTAGTACTGCTGGGTCTTGTCGTCCCACTCCCAGATGCTGCCCCCAAAGACGCCGCCCATGTTGGACGGCTCATGACCGTCGACCGCATCGCGCCAATAGTAGTAGTCGCGGTAGGGGTTGTCGCGGCTGCTGCGGCTCTCCTCAAACCAGAAGTGCTCGTCGGACGTGTGGTTGGCCACAAGGTCCATCACGATCTTGATGCCCAATTCATGGGCTGTGGCAAGCATCTTGTCAAAGTCGTCCATGGTACCAAAGACCGGCGCGATGGCACGGTAGTCGCCGATGTCGTAGCCGTTGTCGTCCATGGGG
>JAFUBJ010000010.1 GCA_017460265.1 Atopobiaceae bacterium
CGGCAGCAAGATCGATATCCTCGGTCAGGCGCACGGGCAGGTCCTCTTCGGGTACGGGCACCACGCCGCATTCCGGGCAGTGGATGGCCGGAATCGGGTTGCCCCAATAGCGCTGGCGGCTGATGAGCCAGTCGCGCAGGCGGAACTGCACCTTGGAGCGACCGATGCCACGCTCGCCCAGGTAGCCGCTGGCATCGTTGACCAGCTCCATGACGGCCGAGATGGCCGTGTTGAACTGGCCGCGGTCGAAGTCGGCCGTGCACTTGATGCCCATCTCGTTCATGCGGCGGAAGAGTTCCTTGCCCTCAGCGTCAAGGCTGGCAACGTCAAGGGAGGCGTCCTTGCTCGCCTTCTCGGCAAGGCCCCAGACCGTCCTCCACGCACGCTTGATGAAGCGGTTGGCACCGGCCACGACCTCCTCGTCCCAGTTGAAGTCCTTCTCGGTCGGGGCGATGAAGAGGATGGCAAGACGCATGGTGTCAGCACCATAGGGGCCGATGACGCTCGAAGGCGGCACGACGTTTCCCTTGGACTTGCTCATGGAGTCGCCGTTGGCGTCCTTGACCATGCCCTGGCAGAGCAGGGTGGTGAAGGGCTCGTCAAAGTCGACGAGGCCGAGGTCGCGCATGACCTTGGTCCAGAAGCGAGAATAGAGCAGGTGCAGGATGGCGTGCTCGATGCCGCCGATGTAGTTGTCCACCGGCATCCAGCGCTTGGCCAGTTCAGGCGAGAACGGCTCCTGGTCGTTGTGCGGATCGCAATAGCGAAGGTAGTACCAGCTGGAGCACGTGAAGGTGTCCATGGTGTAGGTGATGCGCTTGGCAGGCTTGCCGCACTTGGGGCAAGTCGTCTCGTAGAACGGGGCATACTCGGCAAGCGTCTCGCCCGCGCCAAGGTCGAGGTTCTCGGGCAGGAGGACGGGAAGGTCCTCGTAAGGCACGGGCACGTCACCGCAGCAGTCGCAATGAATCATGGGGATGGGGTTGCCCCAATAGCGCTGACGGCTGATGAGCCAGTCCCTCAGGCGGAACTGCACGGTCTTGCGACCCACGCCGCGCTCGCCCAAGAAGTCGATGATCGCGTCGACGGCGGGGCTGTGCTTGCCGCCCAGCATGCCCGTGAAGGGGCCGGACTGGATGAGGTAGCCCTCGGCTGCCATGGCATGGTCCCAGTCGACGTTGTCGACGACCATGTCCTGCTCGTCCTTGAGCTGCTCGTAGAGCGGGTCGTCCTTCTCGGCGATGATAGGCGGGATGGGCAGGCCATACTTGCGGGCAAACTCGAAGTCGCGCTGGTCGCCACAGGGGACGCCCATGACGGCACCCGTGCCGTAGTCAAGCAGGATGTAGTCGGCGACCCAGATGGGAAGCTGCTGTCCGGTGATGGGATTGATGACGTAGCGGCCCGTGAACACGCCGTGCTTCTCGCGCTCGGAGCCCTGGCGATCGACCGAGGAGACCTGCTCGACGCTCTTCTTGAGCGCGAGGTATGCCGCCTCGCTCTCGGTGCCCGCCACGAGCTCGGCAGCAAGCGGGCTCTCGGGGGGAAGCAGGAAGAACGTGGTTCCATAGAGGGTGTCGGGACGCGTGGTGAAGACCGTGATCAGGCGGTCGGTGGGCGTGACGCCGTCCTCGGCGGCGAGGGCAAAGTCAATCTCGGCACCCTCGGAGCGGCCGATCCAGTTGCGCTGCTGGGCCTTGACGTTCTCTGGCCAGCCCGTCAGCTGGTCAAGGTCGTCAAGCAGCTCCTGGGCGTAGTCGGTGATCTTGAGGTACCACTGAGAAAGCTCACGCTTCTCGGGCACCGAGCCGCAGCGCCAGCACTTGCCATCCACGACCTGCTCGTTGGCAAGGACCGTGTTGCATCCGGGGCACCAGTTGACCGGCGAGGTGGCACGATAGGCAAGGCCGCGCTCCCACATCTTGAGGAAGGCCCACTGGCCCCACTTGTAGTACTCGGGGTCGCAGGTGGCAAAGAGACGGTCGTAGTCATACGAGAAGCCCATGCGCTTCATGGTGCGCGTCGCCTGCTCCATGTTCTTGCGCGTCCAGGCACCAGCCTGAGTGTTGTGCTTGATGGCGGCGTTCTCGGCAGGAAGCCCAAAGGAGTCGTAGCCCATGGGATGCAGCACCTCGTAGCCGCGCATGCGCGCCTGGCGAGCCATGGCGTCGCCGATGGTGTAGTTGCGGGCATGGCCCATGTGCAGGTCGCCCGAGGGATACGGGAACATCTCGAGCACGTACTTCTTGGGCCTGCTCGAATCGTCGCGGGCACGGAAGGTGTCGTCGGCCTCCCACTTGGCCTGCCACTTGGTCTCTATTGCCTCGGCATCGTATGCCGCAAAGCTGCTCTCGTCTGCCATTCGTGTCGCCTTTCTTGATGGTTATGCAACCCGTCTAGTATATCCCACACACCAGCTGGCGGAAAACCAGAAGCCCATGTTCATATTGCCAGCTCACTGACATCATTGACGGTGTTACAGTGAGTATCGTTCACCTCGAAGGGAAGGAAGAAGATGAACCTCAAGAACCTGAACGCAAAGTACGCTCTGGTGAATGCCGGCTTCATGCTGCTGGTTGCCGGCTCCATCGGATTCGCGTACAACTACCTATCCCAAAGCGGCTTTGACTCGGGAACCATCGGCACCGTCATGTCGGTCGTCAGCCTTGGCGGCGTCTTTTTGGGACCTGCCGTAGGCGACCTCGCCGACCGCTCCGAGAAGATCACCCAGAAGCTCATCATCACCGTGTCGATGGCCATATGTGGCGCCTTGGCGGCACTGCTCCTTGTCGTGCCCTCGGGGTCCTTCCTCATCCTGCCCGTCGTGGTCATCGCCTTCATGTCTGCCATGGTGGGCATGCCCCTTCTCAACGGCATGGCCTTCATTTACGAGAAGGCGGGCGGCGTCATCAACTACGGCCTTTGCCGTGGCATCGGGTCGGTAGCCTATGCCGTGGGCTCCAACGTGGTGGGGCGTCTGTGGGCAGGGCTTGGTCGCAATACCTTGCCGATCTGGATGGTCTTCGGCGCCGTGTTGACGGCAGTTGCCATCAACCTCATGCCTGACGCACCGAAGGACGTTCCCTCTGACGACGCGCCAGCCGAGCCCCAGGGCGAGTCCATCTCAGTGCTGCAGTTCTTCAACAAATATCCCTCCACCATCATGGTCGTGGCATCACTCGTGCTCCTGTACTTCTGCCACAACATCTTCCAGACCTACTGCGGTGCCGTCCTGGGCGAGTTCGTGCCCGAGGCGGACGTGGAGCGCGTTCAGGGCAACGCCTTCTTCATCCAGGCCATGGTTGAGCTGCCCACCATGTTTGGATTTGCGCTCATCATGAAGCGCCTCTCCGTCAACCAGATCATGTCCATCTCGGCCGTGTTCTACTCCATCAAGCACATCGTGCTCGCGATGGCCTCGAGCGTCCCCATGTTCTATGCGGGCATGATCTTGCAGATGGTCTCTTATGCGGCCATCACGCCCGCGGTGGTCTACTTTGCGAACGACCAGGTGCATGAGGAGGACCGCAACAAGAGCCAGGCCGTCTTCATGACGGCAAACTCCGTGGGCGGGCTGCTTGCGAGCTTCGTGGGCGGCTGGCTCTTCCAGCTGCTCAACGTTCGCGCGGGCCTCACCATTGGCGTCATCGCCTCCGTCATCGGAACCGTGCTGATGGTGCTCGGCACCCGCAAGAAGACTGCGTAAGGCCAAGCGTGCGCCTAGGGGGTAGCCCCCGGAGCGCACCAGTGCCTTTTGCACGGGAGGTGAACAGGGGACGGGTATCTGTTGAAATTCAAATTCAGACCGTCCGCAGATTACGGCTTCCGCGGCCGTCACGATAATCTGGTCGCCAGATATGACCAAAAGCAAAAGGTCAGAGGCTTACAATACCTCTGACCTGCGAATACTCTGGCTGGGCACTAGGATTCGAACCTAGGTTGGCGGCACCAAAAACCGCAGTCCTAACCACTGGACGATGCCCCAGTGCAATCACTGCGCTTGGTTCCAGCAACTGAGCCTATTTGGTGTACACCACAAGCGGAAGTTCGTGTACCAACAGGAAAACACAACAACCCCCATGCGGCAAGCTAAATCACTGTTCCTGTCAGGCAAACAGCCAGACGCTTGTACAGGTAAACACCTGCCACCCGCTCCCCAGAGCTTACCAGTAGTAACCGCAATTCCTGCAGATGTAAAGGTCGCCGCCCTCCTGGATGACGCATTCCTTTTTGCCGCATCCCGGACAATAAACGACTGGACAATATACAATGCCAGGTCTACCAGCGCCGCCGGAAACACCATCGACCCTACTGCTCTCCTCAAGCTCAGCGCTCTCGGAATCGGCGAGGTTCGCGGGCTCTTCAGCGGCCTTTTCCTGCGACATTTCAGGTGAGAGGTCTTCTTGGCTCATGGTGGGCGTCTCCTTTCGAGTTTGATTGACGCGCTTGTCATTATACGCATTGTTATTCTGCCCAAAACGTAAAGTCGCCCATGCCGTCGACCACCTGGTCGATGCGAGCCACCTGATCGCGTCGGGAGTGTTGGTGTAAGCCTGGGAACGGCCCCTTTGTAAGGGAAACGGCCATTGCCTAGAATTTGAGATCGCGACAAATCAGATTCTAGAGAAAGGCAATGACCGCATGGACAGCATAGCAGACGTGGCAGCACTCGCGCCGCGTCTCGAGGATAGTCGCGCCGGTCTTCCGCCTCAAGGACGCCGGCGCTGTGAGGGCGGCCTACCACCTTGCCATCGTTCACGAAAGAATGAGTACATCTTACGTGAACAGATACCCGTCCCCTGTTCACTCGGGTGCGCTCCGGGGGCTACCCCCTAGGCGCACGGCACAGCTCGTTACGAGCGGAAGTTATCGCTCTGGGACTCGCGCAGGATGACGTCGTGCGTGCCGCCCTCGACAAGCGAGGTGGCCGAGACGAGCGTGAGCTTGGCCTTCTCGCGGAGCTCCGGCAGGTTGAGCGCGCCGCAGTTGCACATGGTGGAGCGTACCTTCAGAAGCGACGCGTCAACGTTCTCCTTAAGCGGGCCGGCATACGGCACGTAGGAGTCGACGCCCTCGACGAAGGACAGGCCCTTCTTGGTGCCGCCCAGGTCGTAGCGCTGCCAGTTGCGGGCACGCGCGGAACCCTCGCCCCAGTACTCCTTGACATAGGAACCGTTGACATTGAGCCTGCGCGTGGGGCTCTCGTCAAATCGAGCGAAGTAGCGACCGAGCATGAGGAAGTCGGCACCCATCGCAAAGGCGAGCGTCATGTGGTAGTCGTACACGATGCCACCGTCAGAGCACACGGGCACGTAGACGCCTGTCTCCTCAAAGTAGCGATCGCGCTCGGCGCAGACGTCGATGAGCGCAGAGGCCTGACCGCGCCCGATGCCCTTCTGCTCACGCGTGATGCAGATCGAGCCGCCGCCGATGCCGACTTTGACGAAGTCCGCGCCACAATCGGCGAGGTAGCGGAAGCCTTCGGCATCGACCACGTTGCCGGCACCGACCTTGACGTCGTCACCATAATGGGCGCGAATCCAGTCGATGGTAAGCTTCTGCCACTCGGAGTAACCCTCCGAGGAGTCAATGCAGAGCACGTCGGCTCCCGCATCGACAAGCAGGGGCACGCGCGTGGCATAGTCGCGCGTGTTGATTCCCGCACCGACAAGGTAGCGCTTGTGCTCGTCCAAGAGCTCGTCAGGGTTGCCCTTGTGCGAGTCGTAGTCCTTGCGGAAGACAAGGGACATGAGATTACCCTCGGAGTCGACAATCGGCAGCGTGTTGAGCTTGTGATCCCAGATGATGTCATTGGCAACGGAAAGCGAGGTGTGCTCGTCGCCACAGATGCACTCGCTGACAGGGGTCATGAACTCATGCACCTTGCGGCCGCGATCATCGCGGGAGAGGCGGTAGTCGCGGCTCGTCACGATGCCGCAGAACTTGCCGTGTGCCGTGCCGTCCTCGGTAACGGGCATGGTGGAGTGGCCGGTGCGCTCCTTCAGCTCCACCACGTCCTGCAGCGACATGTCGGGCGTGAGGGTGGAGTCGGAGATGACGAAGCCCGCCTTGTAGGTCTTCACCTCACGGACCATAGCCGCCTCGTCCTCAGGTGGCTGCGAACCATAGATGAAGGAGAGTCCGCCCTCCTGCGCCAAGGCAATGGCCAAGCGCGGACCCGAGACGGACTGCATGATGGCGGACGTCATGGGGATGTTGAGGGTGATGGCGCTCTGCTCTCCACGACGGAACTTGACGAGAGGCGTCTTCAGAGAGACGTTGACGGGAATGTTTTGGGACGAAGAATAGCCCGGAACAAGCAGATACTCGGAAAAGGTGTGGGAATAGCCCTCGAAGAACGTCGCCATTCATGGTCTCCTTATGTAGATGAGCTACCGATTACCGAAAAAAAGATACCGCTTACACTTGCAATTGATTGTAACATCTGATGCCACAAATTCGAGGACAAGCGCCCTCTTCACGAATGGTACGCGAGGAAAAGCGGGCTGACTCACAAGGGAGTATCCCTTCCGAGTCAGGAGAGGAGCTGCGGGCAGATCTCCTCGCCGGCGGCGGTGCGGCCCATCGAGCGGTCGGCCAAGCCCGCCAGCGCCTCGCGCAGGTCGTCAGGCAGGTGGTCGGCAATGGAGAGGTGTTCTCCCGTCACGGGATGGTCAAACGCCACATGCCAAGAGTGGAGGAACTGCCGTGCGAGGCACCGGTTCTCCTGGTAGTGGCCCCGCCCGTAGAGCTGGTCACCCACGCAGGGGTGCGCGATGTGGCGCA
>JAFUBJ010000135.1 GCA_017460265.1 Atopobiaceae bacterium
AGCGACGTGCGAAGGTCCGCGTTCTCCAATACGCTCTGGCGTGCCTTGGCAATGGTCTTCATAGCCTCCGCCTCGGCCTTCCTAATGGCGGCTTCCTCGGGATCCTCTCCCTTGGCCCCGGCTGCTGCTGCGGCGACGATGGCCTGGGCGGTGGCAGCCGTGCGCTTGGCCTTGGAGAGTGCCTCGTCCACGCCGAGCTGGTCGGCCGCATCTCCCACGAGCTTCTGTGCCGCCGTCGCTGCCTTGGTGGCCTCGTCCAGGACGAGCTGCACCTCCTCGGGATGGTCCCTCACAAACACATAGCCGTCACGAACCATGCCGGCAGCCTTGATGGCAACGGGAATTGCGGTTGCAAAGCTCATGGGATTCCTCCTTTAGGTGGGTCTTACGTTGAGAGTAGCATCTAAACGCATCTATCGAGGCCCGAACTAGGCAAATAGCTGTGCGCTGTATCATCAGGTGTTGTCAAAACGCGGCGGAAGGACATTCATGCACCGCTTTTTCAAAACGCTTACGCGCCAACAGATTGAGCTAGGGCTCTATGCGGTTGTGCTGGCAGTGCTTGCGGTGGGGCTCTGCTTTGCTCTGTGGGCAACCGGCCCGTTCTGGGACGGGGCGTTGGGGCTCTTGGGTTCCATCACAAAGCCCTTGGCTTACGGATTCATGCTGAGCTACGCGCTCAACCCCATCGTCGAGCGCATCTCCCATGGCCTCAGAGGGATAAAGCCCCTGGCCGACAAGGGCGAGAAGCGGCGCGCCATAGCCGTCGCGATCACGGCGCTGCTCATCGTCGTGCTGCTTCTGGGCATCATTGCGGCCTTTGGCGTCATGGTTGCCAGCGGCATTTCCAATTTCGAGTGGCCCTCCCTCAAGGACATCATTGCGGGCGCGACCGAAGACATCACGGGCTTCATCAAGTCAGTGCAGGAACGTCTGAGCTCCTGGGGACTCATCTCCGAGAACACCGAGAACACGATGCTCGTTGCCGTGGGAAGCGTGACCGACTTTGCCTCGACGGCGCTCTTCTCTGCCATGTTCACGATCTACTTCCTGTTGGATGGCGATCGTCTCTTTGGATACTTCCACCGCATCCTGTTTAACCTGATGGGCGAGCAGTCCGGCACGGCATCCATCCTTCTGGATGACGCCGACCGCGTGATCTCGGGCTACTTCAGGGGCCAGGCGACGGACGCGGCTCTCGTGGCCGTGCTTTCCGGCGTCCTTTTGACGCTGGTTGGTGTGCCTCACGCGCCCGTTGTGGGCCTTCTTACTGGTTTGGCCAACCTGATCCCCTACCTAGGTGGACCCGTGGGGTATGGCTCGGTCATCGCTGCATGCCTGTCCGAGCAGGCGTGGTATCAGATGGCTCTGGGCGTCGTCGTGATGTCGATCGTCTCGTTTGTCGATGGCAACATCCTTAACCCTCGCCTGCTTTCCAACAGCGTCGAGGTGCACCCGATGCTCGTCGCCATTGCCCTCATCGCGGGCGGCGCAGTGGGTGGCGTTGCGGGCATGCTTGTGGCAGTGCCCACGGCCGCCTGGCTCAAGATCCAGCTCGACCGATGGATGGACGCCAACGAGGTCGCGCTGGCAAAGAAG
>JAFUBJ010000136.1 GCA_017460265.1 Atopobiaceae bacterium
AACGCAGGTTGCAGTGGTCGCACACCTGCACGTCTATCGTAGGCTTTGCGGCCATCTTGGAAAGACGGCTCAAGAAGCCCTCGGAATACGGTGATCGCGTCATGCCTCTGTACGCTGCCCCTTGGCCAGCCTAGCCTCCGAAAGCCGAGCTAGCACCAGTCCGGTAAGTCCTTGGGGCACGGATCGGTGTGGTCGCTGCAGCTCCAGACGAGCTTGGCGCCACCAGACACCGCCTTGAGCTCCTCTTCGGAAAGCTCGTAGCCCTCTTCCTTGGCGAGCGCCAAAAGGTCGTCCGGCGTCTTGCACGCAAGCGCCTTCTGCCTCTGCTCGAGCGTCAGGTCTTCGAACTCCATGGTGTCTCCTTCCACTTTGCGAAGTGTATGGTCACTGACCATTGTACGTCCTTCGCGCAGGCTCTGTCCCGTGAACACTTACCCGTCCCCTGTTCACGGGGCTACGCGGTCATCCACGGGAGCTCAAGCGCGGGGTACTTGGCGTCCTCCTGGTAGAGCACGTCGTAGTCGATGTTGTTCTCTCGGAGCTGCTCGATGAACGCGCGCAGGTATGCCTCGCCCTCAAAGAACTGGACGAAGTTCACGTAGAAGCTTCCGTTGACCGCGCTGAGCTCGAGCGTCAGCGGAGTCTCGCACGACGGCAGTGCCGTTGACGGCAGCGCATGGAACTCCTGCACGTAGAACTCCGCGTCTCCAAAGCTCGCCTTGCCCACATAGCTCACCGTGGCGGTGAACATGCGGGACTTCTCCTCCGAGAGCCTCCGGCAGAGGGCGTGGCGCCCCGCATGGGTCGGCAGGGCGAGCAGCTCCTCGTTCAGCCGTTGCTGCTCCTGGACCTCTTGCTGCACCATCTCCTCGTCGGTCTGCAGCGCAACCATGCCGCGGAAGCATGTCGTCTGCACGGGAAAGCTCATGTCTTGCATCCGCCGGGAGAACACCAGGCGCGCGTCGCCCACGAGGCTCTGGTGCGCGTTTTCGGCTCCCAGCGCGCGACGCTGGTTGACGCACAGCGCGATGGCAATCGGGTCGGTCGCCTCGGGGTGCAACTCGGCGATGGCGCGGGACAGCAGCAGCGAGACGACCGTCGCAGGGCTCCCCTCCAGCGAGAGGTTGAACCGCATGAACTCGTCCTCACGGATGCGGATGTTATAGACGATGCTCGAGCGCCTGACCTGCGCAATTCCACCGTCTGCGATCTGGAAGGCACGGCCATGCCACTTGTCGACGAGCATGCTGGGGTCGATCTCCTGCGACTCCAGCAGAGGATCTGCCCACTCCTCGGGTAAGATCTCGTTGCCGGTGAGCCATACCCCCTCATGAGAGAGCTCGCGTCCATAATACGCGCTGCAGTAGAGGTAGAGGAGCGTCTGGATCACGTGGTAGATGCCCCCACCGTCAGTGAGGCCATGCCACACGTCCATGTGGACCTTGTTCTTCCACCAACAGAACGCAAACAGGTGGCCGTGCGTCTGCTCGCCGCCCAACGTGATAGGCCCATCGGTATGGAGCACGGGCACGGGTGCCGGATTGTCCTCGAAGAAGAGGGTCCCGTCGTTGTCAACGAGCCGTACGCAGAAATACGGGTAACGCTCCATCGTCTGGCGGACCGCAGCTTCCAGCACGTCTTTGTCGACCATGTCCTTCAGCTTGATGGTCAAGCGAAACGTGCGCGGATTGTCGACCGTCGCCTCGTAGGCCGTGCGGAGCTCCGCGTACAAAGCGCGGCTCATGGTTGCCCTCCTCCTTTTGCGAAAGCCATGCCGTGGCTGCCCTTTGGGGTACGCCGGATCTTTCAAAACTGGTTCATGCATCAAGAATGATAGCGTGAATCGTAAGAGCTCGGATGGCTCTCTGATTCTTGACGGTCACGCAGACGCGGCAAGATGCCTCCGTCACGGGTGCCCAGTGTTGGGTCAGACGTGGGCGCGGGGATGGGACTCGAGGTAGACAGAGCGCACGTGGCTGCGGTCAACGTGGGTGTAGAGCTGCGTCGTCGATATGCTCGAGTGCCCCAGCAGCTCCTGCACGATGCGCAGGTCGGCGCCACCCTCCAGGAGGTGCGTCGCAAAGCTGTGCCGCAGGGTGTGGGGATGCAGGCCCTCGATGCCCGCATACGCCCCGTACTTCTCGACGGTGGCGTGGACCGCCTGCCGCGTCATGCGCGAACCGCGCGCGTTGAGGAAGACCGCGGGCGTCACGGGGCGGCCTGCCGCGAGCACGGGGCGGGCCTCGGCAAGGTAGGACGACAGCACGCGTGCAGCGCTTCCCAGCACGGGGACCAGGCGCTCCTTTGACCCCTTGCCAAAGACGCGCAGGACCTCCTCGTCCAAGAAGAGGTCTCCCGCGTCAAGACCGCAGAGCTCAGAGACGCGCAGGCCGCAGCCATAGAGCACCTCAAGGATTGCCTGGTCGCGCCTGAGCGCCGCCTGGGCGAGCTGCCCCTTGCGCGTGGACGCGTCCCCGTGCCACTCAAACATGCGCTCGTCCAGCAGGGCAAAGGCCTGCTCGCGCGAGATGACGTCGGGGAGGCGCTCCGGCTTCTTGGGAAGCAGGAGGTCAGCCGTCGGGTGATTCTCGCAGATCTGCTCCGCCACCATGAAGCGATGGAAGCCCTTGATGGCCGAGATGGCCCGCTCGATGGAGGCGGGTGCCAGCCCGACGTCGTCTAGTGCGCGGACATGCGCCTCGACCACCTGCCTCGTGACGTCATCGGGACGGGTGACGCCCTCCCCCGCCAGGTACGACAGATAGCGCCGCAGGTCACGCCCGTACGACTCCACGGTGTTGGCGGAGCTTCCCCGCTCGACCGAAAGGTATCCCAGGTACTCGTCGGCGGCGCGGGTGAGCGGCGTGGGGTCTTCCCCCTCGCGGCGGACGCTCACGATGCGCAGCCCGGCTCCTCTTCTTGCGGCAGACAAGGTGGGTGCCTCCTACGCCTGGTCGGGGATGACCGGCACGCCGACCACCTTCAGTGCCCTGCGGTCCACGCCCTCGCGGTGCGCGATGGCGGCACGCACAAACTCGCGGAAGAGCGGCTGCGGGGCGTTGGGGCGGTTCTTGAACTCGGGGTGCGCCTGGCAGGCCACAAACCAGGGATGCACGCTTTCGGGAAGCTCCACCATCTCGACCAGGCGCCCGTCGGGGCTCGTGCCCGAGATGACGAGGCCCGCCTCCTGCAGCTGTGCCCTGAAGTCGTTGTTGACCTCATAGCGGTGACGATGACGCTCGTGAACCAGCTCCTCGCCGTACGCCTCGCGCGCCAGCGTGCCCTCGGCCACCACGCAGGGGTAGGCGCCCAGGCGCATGGTGCCGCCCTTGTCGTCCACGCCCTCCTGGTCGGGCATGAGGTCAATCACGGGATAGGCGCAATCTGGCACGAACTCGGTGGAGTTTGCGCCCTCCATGCCGCAGACGTTGCGCGCAAACTCGCACACGGCCACCTGCAGGCCCAGGCACACGCCCAGGTAGGGAACCTTTTGTTCGCGGGCTCGCTGCGCGGAGAGGATCTTGCCCTCAACGCCACGGTTGCCAAAGCCGCCCGGCACCAAGATGCCGTCGGCGTCGCCCAGAACCTCCTCCACATGCTCGGCGTCAAGAGCCTCGCCGTCGATGAGCTCGATGTCAACGTGGCGCCCATAGAAGACGCCGGAGTGGTGCAGCGCCTCGATGACCGAGAGGTAGGCGTCGGGCAGCTGCGTGTACTTGCCCACCACCTTGATCTTGGTCACGCTCTTCAGCGCCTCGGCCTCGTGCAGGGCGCCCGTGAACGAATACCAGCTGCTCATGTCGCTTTCGCGCGCATCCAGGCCCAGCTTCTCGCAGACCTTCACGTCAAAGCCCTGGTCAGCCAGGTGGCGCGGCACGTCGTAGATGGAGGGGCAGTCAGAGTTCTCGAAGACGCAGTCCTCGTCCACATCGCAGAAGCTCGCGATCTTTGCGCGCACGTCCGCGTCGACCTCGTGGTCAGAGCGGCACACGATGAAGTCGGGCTGCAGGCCCATGGAGCGCAGCTCCTTCACGGAGTGCTGCGTGGGCTTGGTCTTGATCTCGTGCGCGGCGGCGATGTAGGGCACCAGGCTCACGTGGATGAGCACCGTCTCGCCGACGCCCTTCTCCTTGCGGAACTGCCGCACGGCCTCCACGAACGGCTGGCCCTCGATGTCGCCGATGGTGCCGCCCAGCTCGGTGATGACCACGTCGGCGTCCGTCTCCTCCTCGATGTCGCGGAAACGGTCCTTGATCTCGTTGGTGACGTGCGGGATGACCTGCACCGTGCCGCCCAGGAAGTCGCCACGGCGCTCGCGCTCGATGAGGTCCTGGTAGATGAGACCCGACGTGAAGTTGGACTGCGCCGTGAGGTTCTCGTTGATGAAGCGCTCGTAGTGGCCCAGGTCGAGGTCGGTCTCCTTGCCGTCCTCGGTCAGGAAAACCTCCCCGTGCTGGAAGGGGCTCATGGTGCCCGGGTCGACGTTGAGGTAGGGGTCGGCCTT
>JAFUBJ010000137.1 GCA_017460265.1 Atopobiaceae bacterium
AGGTGAGGCCCGCCGCCATGAAGATGTCGACCATCTCCTTGACCTGCTCGATGTCGATGGAGCCATCCTCCAGCTTGGGAAGACGCATCATGCCAAAGCCGAGCTTGGGCGTGTCTTTTCCTAGATACGTTTCTGCATACGCCATGTCTCTCCCCTCTCCATGCCCTCCCCACGGGCCAAAGGTACTAGAGGGTCTTAATGATACGCCGTCGCAGGTCATAGCGAAACGCCACCAAGGGAAGAACATTTCTCCCCAGGGAGACGCACTCTTACTTGATGGGCCGTATTTAGCAGGAGCTGCCAAGCTGCTTGGTCAGGAAGTCGAGCACGAGATGGGCTGAGCGATCAAGCGCCTCTCCCCTGAAGCCGTGATTCGCTCCCTCGATGACCTCGAGATGCGCCTGGGGAAGGACCTTTGCCGCACGCTTGGAATATGCGATGGGAACGATGCTGTCCTCACTGCCGTGAACGATGAGCACGGGCTTCGAGAAGCCAGGCATTCCCTCGTAAGGATCGTGCGCCATGGCAGCCTGGGCATAGGCGCGACTGAGCCTCACGCCCAGAACCTCCGATTCGTCAGGGATGTCGGAACCCTCGGGGTACGTCTCGCGTGCGTTGTCGTACAGCACGAAGGCAGGATAGACGAGGGCAAGCGCCTTGAAAGTGTCCGGCATTTCCTGGGCAAGGCGAGCGCTCACGTAGCCGCCCTGGCTGCTTCCCATCAAGAAGAGGGAGCTCTTGTTTACGAAGGGCTCGTCCAACATGAGCTTGACGGCGGCGAGCAGGTCGTCACGTTCGGTCTCGACCGTCATGTCGAGCGTGGATCCATCGCTTTTGCTTGTCTCTCCCCCGCCGCAGAAGTCGATGGCATAGGTCACAAAGCCATGGTCCGCCAAAAGGTTGGAGTAGGCGTCCCTGTGCGTGTGGTCTGCCCCCAACCCGTGCGCGAGCACTACCGTGGGGAACGTCTCGTGCGTAAAGTACGACTGCTCTGCCCCCAAAGGAAGGTTGGCCACGCCAAAGACCTTCTTGCCATCATGCTTGCACCACATGATGTGCCTGCGATATCTGGGTTGCGTCTGATCCATGGCTCGTCCTTCCGTACGACTTGTGCCCATACATTGTATGCCAGCGCACGAAAAGAAGCGTCAGCGCGTGGGCGCGGCTCAAAAGGACGCATCATCATAACGAGAAGAGGCGGGCTGGCCCGCCCGGAATGGCCGACCGGGCCCGCCCGCAGCTGGTAAGTCCCTAAGGCTGGGAGAAGGCCTTACAGGACGTGCACGTCCTTGGGGCCAAACTTGACAAAGGCCTCGTCGCCAACCTCGTAGATCTTGTGGTTCTTGGGGTTGAAGTCGGTGATCTTGATCAGCGTGTTGCCAACCATGACCTGATAGTTCTGGTAGTTGCCCATGAAGCGGGACAGCGTCACCTTGCAGCGCAGGGCGCCCTCGTCGGCAAGGACGGCAGACTCGGGACGCAGCACGAGCACCACGTCGTCGCCAATCTCGTGCTTGGCGACGTCGGCGACCTCGACCATGTGGCCCTCGATGTCGGCGACGCCCGAGACGCCGTCCTTCTCGACCAGCTTGCCGCGCAGGAAGTTGGACTCGCCGATGACGTCGGCGACGAACTCGTCGACAGGGCGGTAGTAGACGGTGTGCGGGTCGCCGATCTGGTCGACGACGCCCTTCTTCATGATGATGATCTGGTCGGAGATGGCCATGGCCTCGGACTGGTCGTGCGTGACGTAGACGGCCGTGATGCCGGCCTCCTGCTGGATGCGGCGAATCTCGTTGCGCATGTCAACGCGGAGCTTTGCGTCGAGGTTGGAGAGCGGCTCGTCAAAGAGCAGCACGCCCGGCTCGATGACCAGGGCGCGGGCAAGCGCCACACGCTGCTGCTGGCCACCAGAGAGCTGGTTGGTCATGCGGTTCTCCATGCCCTCCAGGCCCACCAGCCCAAGGATGTTGGTGACCTTCTGCTTGATGGTGGCATCGTCCATCTTGCGCAGCTTCAGGCCATAGGCCACGTTGTCGTAGATGTTGTAGTGCGGGAGCAGCGCGTAGCTCTGGAACACCATGGCGGTGTCGCGCTTGTTGGGCGTCAGCTCGTTGATGGGCTCGCCACCCAGGTAGATCTCGCCCTCGTCGGGGCTCTCGAAGCCTGCGATCATGCGCAGGATGGTCGTCTTGCCGCATCCTGAGGGGCCCAGTAGACAGATAAACTCGCCCGGCGCGATGTCGATGTGTGCGTCATGGACGGCGTAGAAGTCCTTGCCCGTCTTGGGGTCCTGGTAGATCTTGGAGACGTGCTCGATCTTTACGCCCTTCTTTTCCTTTGCCATCTCTTATGCCTCCTCAGCTTGGGCCTTGCTGGTGCCGAAGTACTTGATGAAGATGTTCATCCCCAGCACGGCGGTGTAGGTGATCAGAATCAGGACCGTGGAGAATGCGCACGCAACGGCGTACTCGCCACGGTTGGCGTACTCGTTGATCTGCACGGTAATGAGCAAGATCTTGGGGTTGACGACCAGGATGACGGCCGAGATTGCCGTGATGGAGCGCACGAAGGCCGTAACCAGGCCAGAGAGGAACGAGTCCTTGATGAGCGGCAGCGTGACGGTCATGAAGACCTCGAAGCTGTTGGCGCCCATGTCGTACGCCGACTCCTCGATGGACTTGTCGATCTGGCGCAGGGCCGAGATGCCCGAGCGCGTGCCCGTGGGCAGCGAGCGCACGACGAAGACGATGATGAGGATGGCGGCAGTGCCGTACAGCCACTGCAGGACGCCGGTGTGGAAGAGGCCGTTGGAGTAGCCGCGGACGAAGCCGACGCCCAGGACGGTGCCGGGCACGGCCATGGCGAGCATCGAGGTGAACTCGATGAAGCCACGCAGCGCGAACCTCTTCTTGACCACGAGGTAGGAGATGATCATCGAGAGCAGCGAGGTAATGGGGCTTGCGATGAACGCCATGATGAACGAGTCGGTGAAGGCGTCGGCACCACGATAGTTGTTGAACACCTTGAGGTACCACTTGTTGGTCAGGGTGTAGTTGCGACCCCATGTGGTGATGACCGAGCCGTACGGCACACAGATGTACATGGCAATGACGAAGATGGCAATTGCGGAGCACAGGATGGTGAGCGGCACGCGCACCGACGTGTCGGTGATGAGCATGCGCTGGCGGCTCGCCTTGCCGGAAAGCGTGGCCGTGGCCTTGGCCTCGAGCACGTACTTCTGCACGAAGAACATGATGAAGGTGATGGAGAGGAGCACGACGGCCATGGCCGCGGCGCCCTTCTTGTCGTAGTTGCCCGTGATCTGCATGTAGATGGCCGTGGCCAGCGTGTCAACGTTGCCGCCGATCATCATGGGGTTCGCGAAGTCGGCGATGGACTCCATGACGGTGACCAGGAAGGCGTTGCCCAGGCCGGGGAGCAGCAGCGGGAAGGTAACGGTCGAGAAGACCTGCCAACGGGTGGCGCCCATGTCACGTGCCGCCTCTTCGAGCGACGGGTCGATGTTCTTGAGCAAGCCCTTGAGCATCATGTAGCAGACCGGGAAGAACGTCATCGTCTGGATGAGGATGATCGACGGCATGCCGTAGATGTTGGAGTCCTGGATGCCCAGAAGCGTCTTGGAGATGATGCCGGAGCGGCCGAACAGCAAGATCATGGAGAGCGACAGCACGAACGGCGGCGAGACGACCGGCAGGATCGAGACTACCTTGAAGAGTCCGCTCATGAACTTGGTGCGCAGCTGGACGTACTCCTCGACGTAGGCAAAGAGCAGGCCAATGAGCGTGGAGAGCACGCCGGTCACGGCACCGATCTCGAGGGTGTTGACGATGGCCTTCTTGAAGTCGGGCTTTGCCAGGACCTTCTGGAAGGTCTCGAACGTGATTCCACCCGTGTCGCTCACGAGGCTGTCGACCAGCAGGATGGCGAGCGGGTAGAGGATGAAGAGCGCCAGGAACGTAACGAGCACCACGATAGTCGTGACCATGATGGGGTCGGCCAGGAGCTTCTTACGGTCCAGTGACGCACCTTGGTTAGTTGCCATAGGGCGTCCTCCCTCTCATCGATGGCTTATAGGGAAGGAGCGGGCGGATAGGGGTACCCACCGCCCGCTCCTTGTCAAATCTCAGTCTGCAGCATCAAACGAAATGCAGCCAGATGGGTTGCTACTCGGTCTTGAAG
>JAFUBJ010000138.1 GCA_017460265.1 Atopobiaceae bacterium
CAGGGTCATTTCCACACGCCATTCCTTACCAACACGCAGGCGTTCGTGAAAGGTATGCGGAGTCACTTCACATACGTCAACGGTTTTTTGCTGATTAGCAAGAAGGCACCCGACTGTCGGCTCTTTCTCAAAGGCAAGCGTGGGGCCTTTCAGCATCCCCTTGATAAGAAGGCCGTCGGATGCATTAACCGCCCAATCAATCACAAGGGAGGGCACCTCAAGAGGCAGCGTAGCTCCATCGTCAAACCTCAGGACCGACGCATCAGCGGTGTAAGAGACGCCTTCGACCTTGGGCAGGGCGCCAATCAAATTGAGCAAGTTCACGCGAAGGGTATCCGAAAGATAAGGACTGCTTACCCAGTTGGCATAAGGAATACGCCGCATCAGATCGATAAGAACCTGGTTGCGATGGTCCTCGTCAATCCTAGCGTCACCGCACTCCACGAAGAGCTTGCCCGCGCGCATCCTCCAACCGATATTGTACAAAGCGAGTGCATATGCGTAGGAGGAAATCTCTTTCTGGGTCTCTCCAAGAGCAATGAGCATCTTGAGGAGTTCACACGTGTCGCTGAAGGCGTTTTCTGCATTGTTGCTCACAGAGGAGGCATTGTTTCCTTCATAGCGAGAATAGTAATACTGCGCCGAGCTGCAATAACCAATCTTGCCAGTCTTGGCCAATAGGGAGGTGATGAAGTACTGGTCCTCTCCGACATTCATGTCCTCTCTGAAGAGAGGTGTTTCCTCGTGCCCGTTTCTGATGCATATGTTGACGGTGGTCTGTGCAATGAAAGGGTATTCGCCGAGGTCATACATACCATCATCTACGAGCCATCGAGATCGCTGGTGGCGGCTCATGAACCCAGTCTCGAGGTTCCGGTAAACCAATGGATAGGTGATGAGATTAACCTCATCGTCCATGCTGTCAAAGCAGGAGATAAGGCTCTCGATGGTATTTGGAGAAACCGAATCGTCGGCATCAAGAAACATAATGTAGTCGCCTTGCGAGGACATGATCCCGCGGTTCCGCGCAGACGACACCCCCTGGTTGGCCTGATGCAAGACGCGATAGTTTTCCCGTTTCTTCGCAATCGAGTCGCAGAGCTCTGACGACCCGTCTGTCGAGCCATCGTCCACGAGGACCACTTCGAACTGCAACTGATCAGCAGTCTGCTTGTCCAGGGATTCCATCGTGTCACCCAGTGACTCGATAGAGTTGTAGACCGGAATGATTACCGTCATTCTTGTTTTGGAGGTGCTGCCCAACTCCATCACATCCCACGGCTTTGCGCTGCAAAGCCCAAAAGACGGGTGGACGACTTCTCACGACTCATCAGGAAAAGTCCCCTTCATGCAGCACCGTATTGATGATTCGCGGCGTTGATCGGCCGTCGCATGCCGACATGAAACGATCGCGAAAGGCGCCGACGCTCGCACGATCGAAGCCCGACGGAAGGGCGCATATCCATTTGACGAGCTCTTCCGTGTTGTCGAACACCGGTCCAGGCGTCATTTCGTCATAGTCATAGTAAAAGCCGCGCCAATCGTCATAGTCGGCACGATCAAATGCAAAAAACGCCATGGGCCTATCGAGAAGCGAGTACTCGAACACCAGCGAAGAGTAGTCTGTGATGCACACGTCCGCAGCCATCATCGCTGCCTCTATCTCCAGGCTCTCGGAGACATCGAATGCAAAGTCTTGACAAGCATCTGGAATTGGTGGTCGCTGCGTGACAAAAGGATGGTGTTTGACGAGCAGGACGTATTCGTCAGAAAGGCGTCGGCGCATAAGCTCGATGTCGAGCGCATCGGGTCCCACCGCATCCGCAATGCGACCTCTGAAGGTTGGCGCATACAGGATGATCTTTTTGCCTTTCACCTGGGGAATAGTAGCTGCCACAAGTTCGCACTGCTGGCTAAGGTATTCCTCGTCAAAATAAACGTCCGTGCGGCTCACGCCGGTTGCCTGCACGGTGTCAGGGCGCTCTCCAAGGTCCATGGCCTCGATGTAGGCCCACCGGACTTCGGGACTGCTAACCGTGACAAGACTGAGGTTCTCATAATAGGGATGACGCTTCTTTTCCGCCCGTGAGTCACCAAACAGTTTGTCCGCAGTACTCATGCCGAATTTCTTGAACGCACCGCAGGCATGCCAAAGCTGCACGACATCCGTCCCCTTGCGCAAAGGGAGGCAGCTGATCGGGGCGCTGGCATCGCTAAGGAAGACCAGACGCGAGCTCGAAGCCTTCCATACCATCTTGACGCATCGCCCATAGTACGGCAGCGTACCCACTCTGTAATGGCCAAGAGACTGAAACTCACAGGTAAAACCCCTTGAATCCAGCTCTCGCATCACAAGAAGAAAGTTGTCCGAAGCTTGTGCCTTCGTCTCCTCGACAAAAAGGGCATAGCGGGCCTCGATGCTTTTTACCGAGCCAAGCCGATAAGTGATGGGAAGCACGACGAAGAACAGAGCATCTCGCACCG
>JAFUBJ010000139.1 GCA_017460265.1 Atopobiaceae bacterium
GCCTGGAAAACGTCATGCGCCGCGTCCCACCGTTTCTTGTCGGGGCATCGCTTCCCGAGATGTACCTTGAGTTTCCCCTGACGGGAAACCCGTTCTGCGACCTCACGCTTCTTCTGGGCGAGCTTTCGCCCGGATGCCGCATCGACTCGCCGCTTGCCGGAGGAACAGGCCCCCTGCTCGACTTCCACTCCGAGGTCCATGCGAGGGGGCTTTGCGCTAAGGATGGCGACGGCGTCTCCTTCGGCTTCGAGATCGACTGCTCGAGCCCAGGCCCCGTGGCTGCCGGCGCGTACTTCCAGCCGCGAAAGAGGCACGAGCTCGTGCGACCGTTCTGCGAGGCGGCGGGCAACGCTGCCGCAGCGGACCTCTACCTGGCCCAGAATGCGCGCATGGATCCTGGTTGGGAGCTGTCCTACCTGGGCATGTTCCCAGGCAGGGAAGGCTCGCCCCTGCGCGTGGGAGGCTATGTTGACGCAGCGGAGAGGAAGCGGTGCGCCGACGACCCCTCCCGCATCGGCCACATCTTGCATCAGGCCAGCTTCTCTGCCCTCGACGGCGAAGCCCTCGTGCAGGCTGCGCAGGTGATGCGCTTGGCGCCCGGCAAAGTTGACTTTCAGTTCGACGTCCTTCCCGACGGCAGTCTGGGACCTGCGCTCGCGATAGAGGTCTTCTTCGATTGCGGTTCTTCGGCTGGAGCGCGCGAGTCGTTCACGGAGGGTGCTGGCGCGCAGGTCGTACGCCAGTGCCGGGAATGGGGAGCTGCCGACGAGCGGGCCGAGCGCATGGTGGACATGGCTTTCATGCGTGCCGTGCCCATGAAGACGGACGATGGAGGGCAGGCGCTCTTCTACTTCAAGATAATGCCGTGCTGGCTCAAGCTGCGCTGGACAAGCGGCACGCTTCAGCCGGCCAAGATGTACTTCTTTATGATGGCGGGCCTCATCCCGGCATGAACAAAAGGGCGGCGGGCCGAGCAGTCATTGCCGCTCGGCCCGCCGTCAAGCATTTCGCGTGAGGGAAAACACATGCAACCCTAGTGTCCCTGCCAGCCCGGGTGATGCTCTTTTTCTGCCCACTTCTTATAGCCCTCAGCAATCTTCCTGCAGTTCTCCCTCTCCTCGGGAGTGAGCTTCTCCAGCGCCTCTTGGGTCTCGGGGCCAATGACCCCGCCGGCGATCTTGTCCAGATCGGCGTCGGTGATCTCGATGCCGTTGGCTTGTGCGAGCTCCATGAGCTCCTGGGGCGTTTCACAGGCCGCTGCCTTCTCGAGCAGCTCTGGCGTAAGGGCATCTAAGTTCATGGTGATCTCCCCTCATCGTTGTATGAACGTCTCGCGACCGGCACGGCAAACCATGCACCATGTCGGTTGGCTCTCTCAGCTCAATGGGCAGTCTAGCACGGCAGCTCCGCCGAGGCCAGATGGAAAGATAGCGTACCCTTTGTCTGCTTACAGCTCGATAGACTCTAGGTCGTCGGGTACCCACAGCCTTCCCGAGAAATACGGCTTGCCCTCGGCTGTGTAGAGCTCCCTGCGATGCGTGATGTTCATGTCCTCGGTGTGATAAAGAAGCAGGTTTCTCACGCCGAGCTCCTCGGCTATCTCGCAGGCGTCCTTGACCGTTGAGTGGTGCTTCTCGTAAGGGCTGAATATGTCGGCCTGGGAGAAGAGGCAGAAGGCCTCGTGGAGCATCCACTCGGCGCCTTTGGCGTACGGGCGGCCCGCATTGCTGATTGGCTCGTCGCCGCAGCATACGAGGCGCCTGTCCTCGTCAAGGTCCATGGAGCACCCGAACTGCTTGGCCTTGGTGGAGCCTATGTCGAAGAACGTGGTCGCATGTCCGATGACGTCGAGCGTCTCGCCGTCGGTGACCTCCACGAAGTGGAGCCGCTCGTCGATGTGTCTGGTCTCCTTTGCCTGCAGGAGCTTTCCAGCCATGTCGCGCAGGAGCCCCAGCACCTCGGCATGCGAGTAGATGAATGCCTCGCCCTGGAACATACCGTGCTCCATGAACTGGCAGATCATACGTACCATCCACACGATGCCGAGCAGGTGGTCCACGTGCTTATGGGTCACGAAGATGTGGCGCATGTCCATCCAGTCGTAGCTAGCGTGCTTGAGCTGGGCGAGGATGCCGCTGCCGCCGCCACCGTCCAACATGAGGCATTGCCCGCCGTCGTCCAGGACGAAGCAGGTGTTGTAGCACTCGGTGACTATCGCGTTTCCGGTACC
>JAFUBJ010000140.1 GCA_017460265.1 Atopobiaceae bacterium
AGCGGCATCGGCAACGCAACGGGAACCAAGCTCGAGGAGCTGGGCATCAGGACGCTCGGAGAGCTCGCCAGGCAGGACGAGAAGAGCATGAGGCAGCTCTTTGGGGTCTTTGGACCCCATATGGTCGAGCGCGCCGCGGGCAGGGAGCGAAGCCAGGTCAGGGCCATGGACGAGCCCGACGACGTCAAGTCGGTCTCCAACGAGCGGACCTTCGCGCACGACCTCACCACCGAAGCCGAGCTCCGCGCCGCGGTGGACCACGTCAGCGCCCTTGTGGGGGCACGGCTTCGGCGCAAGGGGCTCGAGGGGTCTCAGGTGACGCTCAAGCTCAAGTTTGACTTCAAGCACACGCACACCGCGCAGAGGCAGCTCCCCCGACGCACCGACGACGAGCATGCCTTTGGGCCCGTCGCCCAGGAGCTTCTTGACCAGCTATGGCGAGAAGGGACCCCTGTCAGGCTGGTGGGGGTTGCCATCAGCGGCTTTGACTATGACGCGGGAGAGCAGCTCTCGCTCTTTGGCACGCGCGACGAGGCGCCCGAAGAGGACGCCGGACGCAAGAAGGACCTGCGCAGGCTCTCCGTCGCCACCGACGAGGTGAAGAGGAAGTTTGGGTCGGCTGCCATCAGCTACGGCCGTGACCTCCGCTTTAAGGACGGCACCTCAGACACGATGCCCACAGGCAAGTTTGACGCGCAGTAGGGCTGCGCCCATCCGGACGTTACACACGCGTCTTTGGTCCGGTTCGGCGCTTTCTGCGCCCATCCGGACGTTACACAGGCGGTTTTGGTCCGGTTCGGCGCATGTCGGGCCCAATCGGACGCCTGAGGGATGCTACTCGGCGGAATCGCCCTCACCCTCGAGCGCAGACTCGCCGTCCAGGCCAAGGCTGACGCGAGGGGCCTCTCCCCACAGGCGCTCAAGGCGATAGAAGTCACGGACCTCCGGCTTGAACACATGCGCCACGACGACGCCGTAGTCGATGAGCACCCAGTTGGATCCCGCGCGTCCCTCGACGGCAAGCGGACGCTCGCCACAATTGGCCTTGACCTTCTCCTCGATGGCCTCGATGACCGCATCGAGCTGCGGCTTGTTGGAAGCCGTGCAGATCAGGAAGTAGTCGCAGACATCAGAGACCTGCGTCAGGTCCAGAAGGACGATGTCGGTCGCCTTCTTGTCGTCTGCCGCAACCGCTGCGACCTTTGCTAGCTCAAGGGACGTCACTGCCATGTGGTGTTTCCTTTCTTCATTTCCTGCGCGAGCGCGCAAGCACAAGCTCATTGTAGATGTCTAGGGTGCCTGGATACAAATAGCGCTCGGTATCGATTACGTAGGCGACGCCAGAGGAAAACGATGCCCAGAAGACGTCCTCAAGAGGGGCTGACTTCTCGACCAGCTGCCGCACGTTGTGAATGGCGGGCACGTCCTTGCGGATGGGCTCGATGCCGTCCGCGACAAAGACGACCATGTCGAGTTCGGACATGTCGGCGGCGCCGATGGTGTGGCGCTCGATGGCCT
>JAFUBJ010000141.1 GCA_017460265.1 Atopobiaceae bacterium
CCGAGGCATTCCTCCGCGCGGCACGGTTCTATGAGCGATTTGACCCTGCGCGCGCGAAGTTCTCTACGTGGGTGATCTCCATCGCACGCAACTGCATCAGCGACTACTTTGACCGCGAGGTTGCCACCGCTCCCATCGACGAGGTCCCCGAAGGCGTCTTTGCGCAGGAGGACACTCAGGCAGACAGGTTTGATGACATCAACATGCTGCAAAAGCTCCTCGCAACGCTGGATGACGAGGAGAAGGAGCTCATCTACCTCAAGTACTATGAAGGAAAGCGAAACGTAGAGATTGCCGAGGCGTTGGGCATGAACGCCTCGACCATTTCCACGAAGCTTGCAAGGGCGATTGCCAAGATGCGCGAAGCATCTTGACGATGGGATTGGAGTGCAACCCATGGAAATCACGACCAACATCGATGAATCGTTGGCAAAGATTGCGGTATCGGGCAAGCTGACGGTTGCCACGAGCCCCGAGCTCGAACAGGCAATCCAGGAGCTTCCTGGGACGGTGTCAAACATCGACATCGACCTCACCGACCTCGAGTACATCTCGTCGGCGGGACTTCGCGTCCTCGTCTCTGCCCAGAAGCTCACCACGCAGCGTGACGGCACGCTCAGGCTCCTGCACCCGGCGCAGGACGTATACGAGGTCTTCGAGATGACGGGCCTCTCCGAGGTCATCACCATCGTCAAGGCTTAAGGGCCGACACAGGAACCGACCAGGCGTGGCCCTTCCCTCTCCGAACGAGAAGCACGGAGGGGGAAGGGCCGCTTTCTTTGGGCGAAAAAACAAGGAGGGAACGCGCTTCATGCGGGACGTAGGGAAGGACAGCCTGCTCAGGTGGCAAGGAGTCATGGCGGACAGCCCCATCGAGGTCCGACGAGCCTCGATTGGCTTTCTGGCGATACTCGCCTGTGCCATGGTTGCCACCCAAACCAACTACTTTGTGATTGGCGGGACGCATCTCATTGCCGCTATCGCTCCCATCACCACATGTGCACTGCTCTTTGGACCCCTTCCCGCAGTACTTGTGGGAGCACTTGCGGGTACGGCAGAGATGATTCACGCGCAGCTCCTTCCCCTCGACATTTACGAGAGGTACTTCGCCGCTCCCGTCAACTCCATCGTGCTCTTTGCCCTCATGGGACTCGTGATGGGGTTGATGTTTGCACGCGCCTCCTCGCGTATCGAGGAGGACGAACGGAGAGGCCTTCCGGCACTCGTCGTGATATGCGCCATTGGCTCTGCCCTCTTCACGCTCCTCTTCTCGGTATCGGTCAATGCCATCAACTCGTTGCTGAACTTTGAGATACCAAGCGAAATCCTGGCTGACTTCACCAGCAACCACGAGGTCGTCTCGCAGATCCTGGTCAACTTTGCGATGATGGTCGCCCTTTCGCTAGCGGCGGCGTCCCTCTATCGCAGGAGAAGCCGGTTTGAACGGGAGCGCACGCTGCGCAGCACCTTCCAGGGATGGCTTGCCGTGGTCGTCTCGTCTGCCTACCTGCTGACCGCCTCGCTGGGTTACTCCGCCGTCAGCGCCGTGTGCCGCTCAAGCGCAGAACAGCAGATGCAGGGCCAGATCGACTACCTCACCTACCAGCTCTCGGAGCGCGACAAGCTGCTCGAGGGCGTGGCACGCAGGGCGCCAATAACCGATGCGGTGCGCAAGGAGCTGCAGCAGACGTCGGTTTCCGGCTTGGCAAGCAACCTTCCCACAAGCGAGGGCGGCGTGGTCGCCCTCGCCGTTGACGGCGTCATCGTTTCGTCAAACGTCAGCGAACTGGTGGGCGAGCCGTTCGCCGATGTCGTGGCAGGAGGCATGGCGGAAGGATTTGACCAAGCCCTCTATGACCAAGCCCGATCCACGTACTGGTACTTCAGCCAAGACCTGCGCTCCACGTCTGGCGCATCACGTTTGGGCTTCGTACGCGTCGCGCAAAGCGAGGCATACCAGATGATGGCGGCACTTCCCGCAAGCGAGGTCTTTGCGTGGCGTCCGTGGCTCATGGTTGCCATATCCGTTGCCTTCCTCTCGCTCTTTACCGCCATCTATGCGCAGGCATCGCTTTTGCTCAGGAACGTGGTCGTCGACAAGATCGACGAAACCAACGAGACCCTCTCGCTCATCACCCAGGGTGACCTCAACCAACAGGTCACGGTATCGGAGCCATCGGAATTTGCCAAGCTGTCGCGCGGCATCAACGCCACGGTCGGCTCGCTGAAGGAGGCCATCGCCGCCGAAAGCAGCCGCATCGAAGGGGATCTCTTGACCGCGCGAACGATCCAGGAGAGCGCGTTGCCTCGCAACTTCCCGCCTTTCCCCGAAATCGAGGACTTCGACATCTATGCGAGCATGACCCCCGCTCGCGAGGTTGGCGGCGACTTCTATGACTTCTTCCTGGTGGGTGACCACACGCTTGGCTTCCTCATTGCCGACGTGTCGGGAAAGGGCATCCCGGCATCGCTTTTCATGATGGCCGCAAAGGCACAGCTCGCTCGCTATGTGAGCAGCGGCATGCCTCTTTCCGACGCAGTGCAGACAGCCAACTGGCACCTGTGCCAGGGAAACGACGCCGACATGTTCATGACCGCGTGGATTGCCACGCTCGATTGGAAAAGCGGGCTTCTGACCTTTGTAAACGCCGGACACAACCCGCCACTTTTGCGTCACAATGGAACATGGAATTGGATCAAGACAAAGGGTGGACCCCTGCTTGGCTCATTTGAGAGCGCACGGTTCCACAGCACCGCCATGACCCTGACAAAGAGGGACCAGTTGCTACTCTATACGGACGGCGTGAACGAGGCGTTTGGAGCAGATGGCGCGCAGTATGGCGACCATAGGCTCGAGCGCCTGTGCGCCGCAAACACGCAGCTGCATCCCCGCGAGCTGATCAATGCCGTGAGTGACGACGTGAAGTACTGGTCAGAAGGGGCAGAACAGTCCGACGACATCACCATGCTCTCTCTTGAGTATGGCGTTGCCCCCGAGACGCGAGGCGAGATGACCGTTCCTGCCGAGCTGGCAAATCTCGAAAAGGTCATCGAGATGATTCACGAGGAGCTTGACCGGCGGTATTGTCCCATCGTCACGCAGCACCAGATAGACATTGCCGTCGAGGAGCTCTTCGTCAACGTATGCAACTATGCCTATGCGGAGGAAGAAAAGGTGGGTCCCTGCCAGGTAAGCTACCTCTACCGGCCCGACCCCAACACCATCACCATCTCGATAACCGACTGGGGAACGCCGTTTGACCCGCTCAAGCAGGAGGATCCCACCCTCCCCTCCTCGGTCAAGGAAGCCAAGATCGGCGGCCTTGGGATCTTTATGGCAAAGCGGCTGACTGACGAGCTGACCTACCGCAGAGACAACGACAAGAACGTGGTCACGTTCAAGAAGCGCTGGTAATGCCGCGCGAAAGGAACAGCAGATGAGCAAGCTAGACGAGGCGCTGCGATTTGCCATTTCGGCGCACGAGGGAATGAGGAGAAAGGCGGAAGGGGGCGCATATGTGCTCCATCCGCTTGAGGCGGCCACCATCGCAGCCACGATGACCTCAAACGAGGACGTGATTTGCGCGGCGGCGCTTCACGACGTGGTGGAGGACACCCCCATCTCGCCCGAAGTAATCCGGGAGAGGTTTGGCGAGCGCGTGGAGGAGCTGGTGGCGTCAGAGAGCGAAGACAAGCGCCGCGACCTCCCTTCAGAACAGACGTGGCTCGTTCGCAAGCAGGAAAGCCTCGAGGGGCTCGCCGCTTCCAAGGATGAGGGTGTTGCCATCATCTGGCTTTCCGACAAGCTCTCAAACATGCGCTCCCTCAACCGTCTCTTTGAGTCTGAGGGAGACGCCATGTGGGAGCACTTCAACCAGAAGGACCCCAGCATGCACGAGTGGTACTACCGCCAGGTCGCAGAGCTCACCAAGAGCCTTGAGCAGCATGCGGCCTGGAAGGAGTACACCTGGCTCGTGGACCACGTATTTGGAGGTAATGAGCAGTGACTGATCTTGCCTTTTCTAAAGATGGCGACCAGCTCACCATCGCCTTTGCGGGACACATCGACGCCACGAGGGCCGCAGACGTCGAAGAGGCGGCTCGCGCAATCGTCGAGCGCGAAGGATGCAACGAGCTCGTGATCGACTGCACGGACCTCTCGTTCCTCTCCAGCGCCGGCATCAGGATCGTGCTGCGCCTGGCAAAGATGGTCCCCCTCTTGAAGCTGGTCAACGTTCCCACAGACGTTTACGAAGTCCTCGACATGACGGGGCTCACCGAGATGATCGAGGTGTCCAAGATATACCGCACGATCTCGGTCGAGGGCTGCCCCGTCATCGGCTATGGCGCAAACGGCGTGGTGTACCGCATTGATCCGGAGACCATCTGCAAGGTGCCGCGCAACGCACAGTCCCTTCCCGACATCGACCGTGAGCGCAAGCTCTCCCGCGCCGCCTTTGTGGCAGGCATCCCCACGGCCATCCCCTACGACGTAGTACGCGTCGGCGACGGCTTTGGCACGGTATTCGAGCTGCTCAACGCCACGTCCATGGCAGACCTCCTCATCCAGGGGGACTATAGCCTCGAAGTCGTGGCAAAAGAGTCAGTAGAGCTGCTGAAGCAGATGGCGGACTCGTCGCTCGACCCTGCCACCATTCCCTCTGTCAAGGAAGACGCGCTCACGTGGATCGACGACATCCACGGCGAGATTGATCCCGATGTTGAGAACCGCCTTAGGGAACGCTTTGAGGCAGTCCCCGAGACCGACCGCATGGTCCACGGAGACTTCCACATCAAGAACGTCATGGTGCAGAACGGCGAGCCGCTGCTCATCGACCTCGACACGCTTTCCCATGGCGACCCCGTCTTTGACCTGGCCACCACCTACAGTGCCTACGTGGGCTATGGCGCGGTGTCGCCCAAGAAGATCGACGACTTCCTGGGCATCTCGCATGTCGAGACCGCCAAGCTCTGGGACCTCATCCTCCACGGATACCTCGCAGGTCGCAGCAAGGAGGAGATTGCTGCCGCAGAGGACAGGATCCGCCTTGTGAGCGCCGTGAGGCTCATGGGCCAGCCAAAACGGCATGGCAAGCTGGGAACCGCGGACGGAGACAAGGTCATAGCCACCTATCGCCGCATCATCGAGGAGACGCTTCCCAGAGTCAACCATATCGCACTGTAACAACCGCTCCAAGAGCCCTCGCCACGGCGGGGCGCAGCATGTAAGAGGTATCTCATGTTTGCCAACCATCGCTTTGCCCGACACCTCGCCATCACGCTTGCCCTTGTCCTTGTGCTTTTTGGATGCCTTCCCCTTGCCGCCAGGGCAACGGGCGAGGGGTCCGAAGGATTCCAGACGACCGAGGGCTCCCAGACAACCGAGGGCTTCGAGGAGCTGCGCAAGGCCGCCCGCCCCTCGACTGCCGGAGACCTGCAAGTCATCGGCACCCAGCTCTGTGACTCACAGGGAGAGGCGGTGGTGCTGCGCGGCGCAAGCACCCACGGCCTGCAGTGGTATCCGCAGTATGTGAACGACGAGCTCTTTGGGCAGCTTGCGACCGAATGGGACTGCAACCTCGTCCGCCTTGCCATGTACTCAAAGGACTACTGCGAGGGAAAGAACAAGGAGGAGATCCTCAAGACGCTTCACAGGGGCATCGACGCCTGCATCGCGAACGACATGTACGTGCTGGTAGACTGGCATATCCTTGAGGACAGCGACCCCAACGAGAACATAGAGCAGGCCAAGGCCTTCTTTGACCAGATCAGCCGTGAGTACGCAGGCGTGCCCAACCTGATCTACGAGATCTGCAACGAACCCAACGGCGAGACCACCTGGGCTGACGTGAAGGCCTATTCCGAGCAGGTCATCCCCGTCATCCGCGCGAACAGTCCTCACGCCGTCATCATCGTGGGCACCACGACCTATGACCGCGACCTCAAGATTGCCTTCCGCAACCCGCTCGAGTTTGACAACATCATGTACACGCTGCACTTCTATGTGGCGACGCATCGCGAGGACCTTCAGGGTGAGCTTCTCGACGCGCTTGATGCTGGTCTTCCCGTGTTCATCACCGAATGCGGCCTGTCCGAGGCTTCAGGCGATGGACAGGTCGACTTTGACTCAGCCGTCACCTGGTTCAACATCCTGCATGAGCACCAGCTGAGCTTCGTGATCTGGAGCCTTTCGAACAAGGCGGAGACCTCGGCGTTCATCAAACCCACGTCAAATGCCACCACGCACCTTGACGATAGCGACCTGACGCCTGTGGGCTTATGGTCCAGGTCACTCATTCAAGGGGCAGACCCTGCATCGATTCCCCTCCCCGACCTTGACGCACAGGGACAGCTCATCAAGACCTCTCCGGACTGGATGGACAAGCTGGACGGCCCGGGCATCAGGTCCGCGCAGGCCTGGCCCTACCTTGCCGGCGGATCACTCGCGATTGCGCTTTTGGCCACCGTCCTTCCGCTGCTCATGCGAGGGGGATCGCACGACAAGACCAAGACCTATGACGAGTTTGTCCACGCAACCAGGGCAAAGGTCAAGGGTGCCCCCAAGCTTACAAGCCCCCTTGCCCCGCGCATCTTCATCTTCTTGAGCTCACTCTTCACGCTCATCTACCTTGCCTGGCGCGTATGTTTCTCGGTGCCCGTGGAAAACGGCTGGATCGCCATCGCGGGCAACCTCATCCTGCTGGTCGTCGAGGTGTTTGGCTTCGTGGAGTCCATCATCCACTACGACAGCATCTCGGGGATCAGCGAGCATCCGCTGCCCAAGATCGCTCCCGAGGAGTACCCCGACGTCGACATCTTCATCTCCACCTACAACGAGCCCTGCGACCTGCTGCGCCGCACCATCAACGGCTGCAACCACCTGCGTTATCCCGACAAGCGCAAGGTCCACGTATGGCTCTGTGACGACAACCGCCGTCCCGAAATGCGTGCGCTGGCCGAGCAGATGGGCGTGGGATACTTTGACCGCCCCGACAACAAGGGCGCCAAGGCGGGCAACCTCAATCATGCCCTCTCGCTCACGAGCGCACCCTACATCGTCACGCTCGATGCCGACATGATCGTGCGGAGCGATTTTTTACTCTAGACCATCACATACTAC
>JAFUBJ010000011.1 GCA_017460265.1 Atopobiaceae bacterium
AGGCGTCGTAGCTGCGGCGTGCGTCAGAGAGCTGCTCGTTACGCTCCCACGGTTCCGGAATCATGAGGGTGACAGACCTGGCGAGGTCTCGACCGTTCATCACGAGGAACTCGAGCACGTTGTCGAGGATGGCCGAGTCCGATCCCTCTCGGTTGATGACGGGAAGCACCTGGCGAATGTCGGAGCCCAGGACGGGGGAGTACAGGTGCGGCTCGCGTGCCCGCAGCCAGTTTACGTTTCCGCGCAGGGTATTGATCTCGCCGTTGTGGATGATGAGGCGGTTGGGATGCGCGCGCTCCCAGCTGGGCGTGGTGTTGGTTGAGTAGCGCGAGTGCACGAGGGCGAGGGCGCTCTCCACTGCCGCGTCGTTGAGGTCCAGGTAGAAACCGCGCATCTGCGTCGCCACGAGCATTCCCTTGTACACGATGGTACGGGAGCTCATCGAGCAGATGTAGAAGATCTTGCCCTCAAGTTCGTGTGACGCGTCGCCGCGCTTCTCGATGGTGCGTCGGCATACGTAGAGCTTTCGCTCAAACTCGGTGCCTGGAGCCACTCCATCGGGGCGTGCAACGAAGGCCTGCAGGATGGTAGGCATGCAGGCACGTGCCGTCGCACCAAGGTCGTGATCGTCAACGGGGACCTCACGCCAGAAGAGCACGGGTACGCCCTCTGCCGCACAGCCGTCCTCAAAGATGCGGCGTGCGTCGATGACGCCCTGCCCGTCTTGTGGGCAAAAGAGCATGGCCACGCCATAGTCGCCCTCGTCGGGTAGCAGATGTCCGCACTTCTGGGCCTCCTTGCGGAAGAATCGGTGGGGAACCTGAAAGAGGATGCCCGCGCCGTCTCCAGTGTTTGCCTCAAGGCCCTTGCCCCCGCGATGCTCGAGGTTGACGAGCACGCTTAGGGCGTCGTCCACCATGCGGTGTGAGCGTTCGCCCTTGAGGTGCGCGAGCGCCCCGATGCCGCAGGCATCATGCTCAAACTCTGGCCGATACAGGCTGCGTGTCTCGGTCTTCATCATGTCCCTCTCCTTGCATGCCTTGTCGCGATGGTGGCTGGCTGTTAATAAACCGCACGTGAAAAGGGTAGGCGCTGGGGGTTCTTGCCCGTGCCGTTTGAACCCAACCGTCTATCTCCGCGCCATGCAACTGTCACCCATACGACACGCATGCGTTCTCGCTTGGAATCGTTTCCGAAACACTTGAAAACCCATCTGGTGGTCCGATGCGTCAAAATGAGATGCGGCACGGTGCGAAGGAGGTGGCACATGATAGAGACGGTCTTTTCTGCGGCGCTGCCGGTGGGCGAGCGCCTCATCGTGAAAAAGAACCGTATCGAGGGCCGCGGTGGCCGTGGGCCACGCATCGCGGTAGTCACGGGCATTCATGGTGATGGCCTCGAGGGACAGTTCGTGGCCTTCGAGCTCGCGCAGCGCCTGCGCGAGCGCATCGGCGACCTGCGCGGCATCGTTGACATCTATCCTGCGCTGAACCCGTTGGGCATCAGCGCCTCTGAGCATGGAGTGCCACTCTTTGACCTCGACCTCGACCGAACCTTTCCGGGCAACAAGCTCGGCAACTTGAACGAGGCTCTGGCGGCAGCTATCGTGGCCGACATCAAGGGAGCCAACGCCTGCGTTGACATCCACGCGCCTGACGCGTACCTGCAAGAGGTCTCTCAGGTTCGTGTGGAGGAGCGGTTCGCCAAGACGCTGTTGCCGCTTGCACAGTTCCTCAATACGCAGCTCGTGTGGGTGCATGGCTCGACAGATCCGCTGCGTTCGACGTTGGCCCATACGCTCAACAGTAAGCGCACGCGCACGCTGGTGGTGGAGATGGGCGAGAGCTTGCGCATCACCGAGGACGCAGGCAGCTGGCTTACTGAGGGGATCTTACGGCTCGTAGAACACCTGGGCGGCTGGACGGGCTCGTCTGTCGCACTGCCTTCCCCGCGTCTGGTGCGTGACGGCAGCGTCACGGTGGTTTCCGCCGAGGTACCGGGCTTCTTTTTGCCACGGATTGAGCTGGGTACCACGGTCCGTTCTGGGCAGATTATCGGGGTGATCGCCGACCCTCTGGAGGCAAAGGTAAAGGCTGAGGTCGTGGCACCTTCCGAGGGAACCGTAATCTCGTTGAGGGCGCAGCCGCTCGTCTATCCAGGAACGCTGCTCGCTCGCGTTTTGGGGGGAATGCGATGAGGAGGTTGACCGTCTACCGGCTTGAGGTGCCATACCGGGAGCCGCTGCGCGTCGAGGGCTTCGAGTTCGGGGAGCGTCAGGGCGTCCCCACGTGCTCCATCGTTGGCTCTATGCGTGGAGACGAGGTTCAGCAAGCCTATGCCTGTGCGCGAGTGGTGGAACGCCTTGAGCACGTGGAGGAGTGTGGCGGCATTCGAAAGGGCGTGCGTATTCTGGTCATCCCCTGCGCAAACCCGCTCTCTATGAACGTGGCGAGCCGTTTTTGGCCAGCGGACGGAACCGACATCAACCGACGCTTCCCTGGTGACGCATACGGAGAGACGACCGAGCGCGTGGCCACAGGCATCTTCGGCGCCGTGCGTGGCAGCACCTATGGCATCCAGTTTGCGAGCTTCAACCAGCAGGGGGACTTCCTGCCACATGCGCGCGTGACGAGGGTTGGCGCGGTGAGCGAGGAATCGCTCTCCATGGCCGAGGACTTCCGCCTGCCCTGCGTGGTCTCACGCGAGGCGACCCCCTTTGATACCGGAACGCTTAACTACAGCTGGCAGGAGTGGGGGACGCACGCCTTTTCCGTGTACAGCCGCACTACTGACCGCATCGACAGGCCGAGCGCCACGCTTGCAGGCAACGCCGTGATGCGTTTTCTGGGTACACGGGGACTGATCTCTGGCCGTGTGAGCGGCGGTACCAATGGGGTGCGCCTGGACGAGACGGAGCTGGTGGACGTGCGAACCGAGGGCTCATCCGGCTATCTTGACGGACTGGTGAAGCCAGGTGACGTCGTGGATAAGGGCCAGGAGCTGGGCCTGGTTCTCGATGCCTTTGATGCGCATGTGCGCGAACGGCTGGTTGCGCCCGTGACGGGCCGCATCTTCTTCTGTCGCGTGAAGGCCTTGGTGCAGCAGCGTATGGTGGCCTACCGCATCGTCCCGCTGTAGGGTCTGGTCGATTAGGTCTCTGTCCCGATCGTCCAGCCCTGCGGGAAGGCAACAAGCCCAACACCCCAAGGGTGATACCCTTGGGGTGTCCTTCTTTCGATAGGGGTACTCATGAAAGAGCGCATGCTTGCCAGTCAGCGGCATCGACGGTTGGCGCCAGAGCTTGACCCCCTGCGCATCGGTACGGGCTGGTCGTTTGACGACCTGTCCAAGCCGCAGGTGTACGTGTTCAGCACCTTTGGCGATAGCCATCCCGGTTCGGGTCATCTTGATGGTCTTGTGTCTGACGCTATGGAAGGGGTCAGTGTGGCTGGTGCCCGTGGCGCGCGCTACTTTGGCACCGACATGTGCGATGGCGAGAGCCAAGGCACCGACGGCATCAACTATTCGCTAGCCAGCCGCGAGATGCTCGCCAACCTCATAGAGATTCAGGCCAATGCGACCCCCTTTGACGCAGGGGTTTACATCGCGAGCTGTGACAAGGGCATGCCAGGAAGCCTCATGGGGCTCTGCCGCGTGGACATTCCCTCGGTCGTTGTTTGTGGAGGGACCATGGCTGCGGGTCCAGAGCTCCTTACGCTGGAGCAGCTGGGCATGTACAGCGCCATGCATGAGCGTGGCGAGATAGATGACGAGAAGCTCAGCCGGGCAAAGCGCAACGCCTGTCCCAGCTGTGGGGCCTGCTCGTTCATCGGCACCGCCTCGACGATGCAGATCATGGCCGAGGCGCTGGGGTTGGCCTTGCCAGGAAGCGCGCTTCTGCCCGCCACGAGCGATGATCTGCATGCGTTTGCGCGAAGGGCTGGCATGCGGGCTGTTGAGGTTGCGGGTGACGAGCGCATGCGACCAAGCGCCTTGCTTACGCGCAAGGGCTTTGAGAATGCGATTTTGGTCCATGCCGCCATCTCCGGCTCGACCAATGCGCTCATGCACCTTCCCGCCATTGCTCACGAGCTGGACATGGAGCTGTCGGGTGATGACTTCGACCGCCTGCACCGTGGTGCCCATTATCTGCTTGACTTGCGCCCAACAGGCCGCTGGCCCGCAGAGTTCTTCTACTATGCCGGAGGCGTCCCACGCATCATGGAGGAGCTTGGAGATGTGCTCGACCTAGACGTTCGCACCATCACGGGCAAGACGCTGGGTGACAACCTCGAGGAGCTGCGTGAGGGCGGATTCTATGAGCGCTGCCAGGAACTGCTCGAGCGCGCCAACAGGGAGAGAGGGCTTACCCTCACCCATGAGGACATCATTCGTCCCTTCGACCATCCCCTGGGATCCAATGGCTCCATTGCGGTGCTGAGGGGAAACCTCGCCCCCGAGGGCGCCGTCATCAAGCATACGGCCTGTCCGTCAGAAATGCATGCCGCCACGCTAGTCGCGCGTCCCTTTGACAGCGAGGAGGAATGCCTGGAAGCCGTGCTTCACCATAGGGTGCAGCCAGGTGACGCAGTCCTCATACGCTACGAGGGGCCAAAGGGCTCCGGCATGCCCGAGATGTTCTATACGAGCGAGGCGATCTCGTCCGACAAGGAGCTTGGCCGCAGCATTGCCCTCATTACCGACGGCAGGTTCTCTGGGGCCTCCACCGGACCCGTCATTGGGCACTGCAGTCCCGAGGCGCAGGCAGGAGGCCCGATTGCGCTCGTTGAGGAGGGCGACCTCAGTCGTCTTGACGTGGTAAAGCGCGAGCTAAGCCTTGTTGGCGTTGCGGGAGAGCCCAAGACGCCCGAGGAGATGGAAGCGATCCTTGCCGAGCGTGCCGCGCGGTGGCAACCCAAGCCAGCCAAGTACCGTCGAGGGGTGCTCAGGCTCTTCTCGGAGCTTGCCACCTCGCCCATGAAGGGTGCCTACCTCTCCTTTGACTGAGAGAGCAGCGCACCGGCGAGGACAAAGGGCGAGGCAAGCAGCAGGTGCTCCATCACGAGGACAGGCAGGGGAGTCGTGCCGTCGGGGAAGCTCATACCCATGGTGAGCTTGGTCATGACGCCCAGGCGCATGAAGGCCCACGCGCCGGCAGCGAGGCAGCTAACGGAAACGATGGCGAACGCAACGGGGGAGAGGCTCGCGTTAAGCTTCCGGCCCGTGGCCCTTCGTGCATAGCCGCGCAGGATAGGTGCGTGCATCCCCACATGCAGCGAGATGAGCATGAGCCCCAAGTGGGTGAGGCAGGCATGCAGAGGTCGTGAAAAGTGGGCTAGGCTCGTCACGATGAGCGCGGGAACGGCTTGCTTGGACATGAGGATCCCCGAAAGGGCGATGCCCGTCACGCATGCGGTGAGGGTCACATCGAGCGTGATCGTCAGGTGTGCCTGGGTGGTTCCATGCTTGCGTGCGCGCCGAAGCCAGCCCGCGTTAAGCGCATGATGCGCCACGAAGAGCGCGACAAAGCTCAGACCTGCCCATTCATGGTAAACCTGCCCCATTTGGTAAGGGGCCATCTGGAGCAGGTACACAAGCGTCATGGCTCCGTCTATCACGGGGCGTGCCCAGCGAGGGGTCGTCTTGCGCTTCACGTCTGCCCCTTTCCCGCGGTTAGGCGAGAGCAAACTGCTTTGCCCAGTCGACCACCTCGTCGTGGGCGCCGTCAACAGCCGTGCCCGAGACAGCATAACCGTCGCGGACGTCTGCGCCTGCGGCAAAGGAGGCCACGTTGCGCGGCACCGAGCCCAGGCCAGAACCTCCGTGCGTGGTGAAGGGAACCACGACCTTGCACGAGAGGTCCACGCCCTCAAGGAAGGTGCGTACGATCATGGGCTCCTCACCCCACCAGATGGGGCAGCCAATAAACACGAGGTCATAGGCCGAGACGTCGGGCAGCGCGTTGGCGATGGCGGGACGGGCATCGTCGTGTTGCTCGGCAAGTGCCACGTCACAGCAGTCGTCATACCCTTCTGGATATAGCTCGACGGGAACGATTTCGTACTGGTCGGCGCCGAGGGCCTCGGCGATGTAGCCCGCCATGACCTTGGTGTGCCCTATCTCGAGCCACTCCTTGCCGCCATCGGCGTAGTTCTCGTCCGCGCGGGAGTAGTAAGCGACCAAGACCTTGGAAGTGGTTGTGCCGCTGGCCTGGTCTGCCGATGTGGCCTCGGGCTCTTCTTTCTGAGGCTCCGACGTCTCGGCTTCGCCTTCTACGGGTTCCTCTTGAGTGCTCTCTGTCTGCGCATTGTTGCCGCAGGCCGCAAGCAATGTCGATGCCGCCGCAACGCAGAAGGCTCGCCTGCTCATGTCCTGTGTCATGTCGCTTCCTCTCTTCCGCCGCGTTCCAGTGACCCAATCTTTCCTCGCCAGTAATTGCCAACTCAATCATGACATATGGCATCGTCAGCGCAGATTGCTCTTTGGGAAAACTGCCTTGCGCGGGGTGCATGCCTCTGGTGTACCGGATGCCTTTGCCACGAGCCGGAGGGTGGAGGGCTACTGCAGAAGCGCAAGGGCTTGCTGGTAATGCGTGTAGCGGATGCCCTCGCTGTCCTCGACAAGCACAAGATGGCCCTCGCATACGTCTGGTCGGTCCTCAAAATGGGCAAGGTCGTCAAAGATGGCGTACGCCTCGCAGGGATGGTTCTCGAGCCAGGCGGCGATCTCACCCGATCGGTCGGTCTCGCGAAGGATGGGCGTGAAGTCAAAGACGGGGGCACCTACCGCCTCAAGCTGGGCAAAGAGATTAGCCATAATAGCCTCTACCTGCGGGTTATTGTGTCCAAGGTCTTCTCGCCATGTTGACGTGAGCACGACCTTTGCCCCGGTTTGACTTGCGAGCCACCCAAGGTAGGTGAGGGCCACGCCGTCATACCACTGGTTGTCGACCCTGCGGCCCAAGAGATAGTTGAGCCGCACGCTCGTGGGCGTGGCGATGACGCCGTCAATGTCCAGGAAGATGGCCTTCATGCCCGCTCCTTGCGCCTAGTGTCGGTCCTTGTCGTCAAAGCACTCGCAGAATCGGGCCGAGAAGGACGGTTCCACGTGACCAAGGGCAAGATGTGGGGTTGCACCGTATTCGGCAACCCTGAAGGATGCCTTGCCCTTGCGACGCTCCTCGGTATAGACCGTGGTGATGGAGCTTGGGGCGGCGCAGAGGCCGTGCCACAAGATCATGGGAGACACGCTCATGAGGCGCGAAAGCAGCACGCAACCGAGTCCGTAGTGGCAGAAAAGCGCAAGCGTGTCATGGTTGGAGCGAGTGACCTCGTAGAACTTCCCCGACCTCACATAGCCATGCGATGCAAGCAGCTGGTCAAAGCCCTCGCAGACTGCCTGATAGGCCTCCTTCACACCGCCTGCCACCATGGTGGGGTGGTCATACCAGTGGTCGGTATAGAAGATGTCATGTTGGGTCCAGTCCTCTGGCCACCAGTCCCATGCGCAGGTGGCAACAAGCGGTGATGCGGCGTGCCGCACCCTGGGGTCAAACTCCCGAAGCCAGTCGAGCGTCGTTGCCTTGATGCCCTTGGCCTCCAACGTGGGCCGAGCGGTTTTCTGCGCGCGCCCCAGGGGAGACACGTAGGCGTAGTCGATGGTGACGTCCTTGAGGTAGCCTGCCAGCAAGGCGGCTTCGGTGCGGCCAGTTGAGGTGAGCGAGTCAAGGGCGTAGTTTGGGTCGCCATGGCGAATGATGAGCAGCTTCACGGTTTGCCTCTCGTTGAGGGTGGGGTCCAATGGACCATTATGGCAAACCAGGACCGCACACTCAAAGGGTGCCGATCAGAAAGGGCGATACCCCTTGGTTCGGGTATCGCCCTTTTTCGGTTCAGGCTTTTTGTGGGTGCTACAGCTCTGGCGCGAGAAGGTCCTCGATGGTCTGGCGACGCACCGCAAGGCGTGCCTCGCCATCCTTCAGCATAACGAGTGCCGGCCTGAGCACGCGGTTGTAGTTCATCGACATGGCGTAGTTGTACGCGCCGGTGGTGAGCACGGCGATGACGTCGCCACGCTCTGGCTTGGCTATGGAGATGCCCTCGGCTATGCGGTCACCGCTTTCGCAGCAAGGACCCGCGATGGTGCACTCAAAGTCAGCGGGGGCATCGGCACGGCTGGCGTTGAGCACGGTGTAGGCGCTCTTGTAGAGGGCATAACGCGGGTTGTCGTTCATGCCGCCGTTCACCATCACGTAGCTGCGGTAGCCCTCGATGGTCTTGATGCGGCCGGCAGAGTAGAGCGTGGTGCAGGCGTCGGCCACGATGGAGCGTCCGGGCTCCATGAGGATGCGCGGCGTGGGGTAGTTTGCCTTGGCGCAGCCATCGTTCAGGTGTTGGGCGATGGCGGCGATGTTTGCGGCGATGTCCACCTTGGGGTCGCTCTCCACGTAGGGCACGGCAAAGCCGCCGCCCAAGTTGAACGTCTGGGCAACAAAGCCCAGCTCATCGTGGACATCGCAGGCAAAGGCCAGTAGGCGGTCCACTTGGTCGCAGAACGAGGAGGCCTCAAAGATCTGGCTGCCAATGTGGCTGTGGAAGCCCTCGACCTCGATACCCTCGGTGGCAAGCGCTGTGCGCACAAAGCTCAGCGCCTGGCCCGTCTCGATGGGAACGCCAAACTGCGAGTCAACCTTTCCGGTGTTGATGGCGGCGAGCGTGTGCGGGTCAAGGCCCACGGTAACGCGCAGGAGCACCTTCTGCGTGATGCCGCGTGCTGTGGCCTCGCGCGCCAGCGTGGCAAGCTCGTCGGGGTTGTCCACCACAAAGTGGCCAACGCCCTGCTCGACGCCGTAGGCAATATCGGTGTCGGTCTTGTTGCTGCCGTGGAAGTAGAGGAGGCTGGCGGGGAAGCCGGCGGCGAGCGCCGTGGCAATCTCGCCGACAGAGACGACGTCGGCTCCCATGCCTTCGCTCTCGATGACAGGATAGATGCCCTTGAAGCAACGGGCCTTGCCCGCATAGAGGGGCATGGACCCCTCGGGGAACGAAGCACGCATGGCGTTGACGTAGGTGCGGCACTTCTCGCGAACGCG